>JADGQH010000056.1 GCA_017881985.1 Chloroflexota bacterium
TCTCGATCGCGCAGCTCGGTGACACCTTCGGCCGGGAGGGCATCTGATGGCTCACGCCCCCGTCGCGGCACGTCCCCGCGTCGGCGTCGTCAAGTTCGCGTCGTGCGATGGCTGCCAGCTCACCCTCCTCGACCTCGAGGACGAGCTGCTCTCCGTCGTCGAGCATTTCGACATCGTCGATTTCCCGGAGGCGACCTCCGCTCGCTCCTCGGGACCCTACGACGTCCTGTTCGTCGAAGGGTCGGTCTCGGAGCCGGCCCACCTCGAGCGGATCGTCGAGCTTCGCCGGAGGACCCGCTTCCTGGTCACCATCGGCGCCTGCGCGACAGCGGGCGGCATCCAGGCGCTCCGCAACTGGGGCGACCACGACGCATTCCGCATGGGCGTCTACTCGAACCCCGAGTGGGTCGCCTCGCTTGCACGCTCGACCCCCATCTCCGAGCACGTGACCGTGGACGCGGAGCTGCGCGGCTGCCCGATCGATCCCGGGCAGCTCGTCGAGCTCCTCACCGCGCTCACCACCGGTCGCCGCCCGCAGCTGCGGGACGAGGCCGTGTGCATGGAGTGCAAGCGGCGCGGCGTCGTCTGCGTCATGGTCAGCAAGGGGATCCCCTGCCTCGGCCAGGTCACCCAGACCGGGTGCGGCGCCATCTGCCCGCGCTTCGGCCGCGGCTGCTATGGCTGCTTCGGGCCGCGCGAGCAGGCAAACGCGGCGGGGCTCACCCGTCACCTCCAGATGGCCGGCGACCGGCCCCGGGAGGAGATCGGGCGGCTCTTTGCCGGGTTCACCGCGTACTCGGAGCCGTTCCGCAGCATGGTCACGGAGCTCGGCGGCGCCCGGAGCGGGCGCGGCACCACGACGGCGGCCGAGCCGGCGCCGCGGGGAGGAAAGGCATGAGCCGCGGGACAACGCCGGAGAAGGTCGTGGACGAGCGCGTGTACGAGGTCCACGAGCTCACCCGGGTCGAGGGCGAAGGCTCGCTCCGCCTCCGGGTTCGGGACGGCGAGGTCGTCGAGGCCCGCCTCGGGATCTTCGAGGCCCCGCGCTACTTCGAGCAGCTCGTCGTGGGGCGGACCCCCGATGAGGTCATCGACATGGTCGCGCGGATCTGCGGGATCTGCCCGGTCGCGTACCAGATGAGCGCCGTCCACGGGTTCGAGGACCTCTTCGGGGTCCGCATCGACCCGCAGTCGCGGGCGCTCCGCCGCCTCCTCTACTGCGGCGAGTGGATCGAGAGCCACTCGCTCCACATCTTCTTCCTCCACGCGCCGGACTTCCTGGGATACGACAGCGGCATCACCATGGCGGCCGATCACCGGCCGCTCGTGGAGCAGGCCCTCAAGATGAAGAAGGCCGGCAACCACCTCATCAAGATCCTCGGCGGCCGGCCGATCCACCCGGTCAGCGTCCGGGTGGGCGGCTGGAGCCACGTCCCGCGCGTCAGCGAGCTCAAGGAGCACCGCGCGGCCCTCGAGGAGTCCCTCGCGTTCGCCCAGGAGACGGTCAAGCTCGTCGCGGGCTTCCCGATGCCGGCGTTCGCACGCGAGCCACGCCTGGTCAGCCTGCGGCATGCCGGCGAGTACCCGTTCAACGACGGGCGCATCGTCAGCTCGGACGGCGTGGACCTGTCGCCTACCGCGTGGCGGGATGCCTTCGAGGAGTTCCAGGTGGAGGGCTCGAATGCCCTCCACGCCCGGTCCATCGACGGGAAGGGCGTCTACCTTCTCGGCCCCGCGGCACGCGTCGTGCTGGCCGGCGAGCAGCTCCATCCGCTCGCCAAGGAGGCGCTGGCCGCCACCGGCATGACCGAGCTGATCCGGACCAACATCTACGCCTCGATCGTGGCCCGCGCGGTGGAGCTCGTCCACGCGTGTGCCGAGGCGATCGACATCATCGACGCCTACCGGGTCCCGTCCGAACCGCTCGTCGCGTGGCAGAGCCGCCCGGGCGTCGCGGCGTGGGCGACGGAGGCTCCGCGCGGCCTCCTCTTCCATCGCTACGAGGTGGACCAGTCCGGGCGGATCCGGCATGCCCAGATCGTGCCGCCGACCAGCCAGAACCAGGCCGCCATCGAGGCGGATCTCGTCGTCGCGGCCGGGCAGGTCCTGGATCTGCCGCACGCGGAGGCGACCTTGCGGCTCGAGCAGATGATCCGGAGCTACGACCCCTGCATCAGCTGCGCCACCCACTTCCTCGATCTCAGGGTCGAGGAGGCCTGAGCGGCGCCGCACCGACGGCGAAGCCACTCCCGCACCGAGCACGGAGCGTCCCCATGACCCCGCGGGTCCCGATCTTCGTCTGCGGCGAACCGGCACGCGGCGACGACGCCGCGGGGTTCGCCGCCATCGACCTGCTCCCGTCCGACCTCCGCGATCGCGTGGAGGTCGTGCCGGTCGGCCAGCTCGACATCCTCTTCCTGATGGACCTGCCGGCCGATTCGCCGTGCGTCGTGGTCGACGCCGTCGCCGGCCTCCGCCCCGGTGAGGTGTGGGTCCGGCCGCTCGCGGCGCTCGTCGGTCGCTCCCGCGCGCTCCAGGCAGCCGGGCGCGCCCCCGAGCTCCGTTCTTCCCACGAGCTCCCCCTGGAGCAGGTCCTCGACCTCGCCGCCACCCTCCGCGACGCCCCGCCCGCAGGGATGTTCGTCGGGATCGGCGGCGCCTGTTTCGACGTCGGGACGCCCCTGTCGGCGTCCGTCGCCGCAGCGCTGCCCGCGCTCGCCGCGGCGATCGCCGCCGAGGTCGCTGCGATCAAGGACACGGAACAGGCCGTCCCCCGCTGAGCGGAATGCCCCACGCCGCGGCCGGCCCCGGCGCCACACCAGCATCGGGCGGGCTGATTCAATCAGGCGGGCTGATCGATGCGCGGGAGCTCGTGCTCACTTCGGCGCCGGAACTGCAGTTCGCCGGAAATGGCGTGCTCGGCGGGCTCCATTCCATCGGCCGGCCTGATCGCCATCAGGCGGGCTGATCGATCGCACGGCCGAAGAAGCGCCGCTCCCTCGCCGCGCCGGCCTCCGCGCCCGCTCCGGCCCGGCCAGCCTCAGCTCGGGTAGATCGTCTTGATTGTCGTGGCGTCGACCCAGGCCGGCTCGACGAGGAGCAGCTTCGGCACGGGCTTGCCCGCGACCAGGTCCAGGATCGCGGGGACGATCGTGGCCCCGAAGCGCTCCGGGAAGTAGGCGGCGTCGCCGAGGTAGTGCTCGTTCGTTCGGATCAGGTCCCGGACCCGCGGCTCCGCGCCCTGCCCGCTGACCCAGACATCCCCGGTCCGGCCCGCCGCCGTCGCGGCGTCCAGCGCGCCGAGCGCCCCGTCATCGTTCATCGCGACGACGATGATCCTGCTCTTCCCTGGCAGCGTGTCGAGGAGCGTGGCGACGGCGTCGCGGGCGGCGTCCTGCCGATCGGCGGACGCACCGACCTGCTGGTTCGTGATGGGACCGGGGCAGACGGTGGCGAAGCCCTGCCGGTAGCCCTCCATGCGCTTCTGGCTCAGGTCCGGCACCGAGGCCGATTCGAGCGAGACGTAGGCGTCGTAGGCGCACGCCCAGTGGGCCTTCACCCATGCCCCAACCGCGGCACCCGCGATCTGGCCCGCCCGAAGGTCGTCGGCGGACACGAGCGACGCGGCGCAGGGATCCTCGGGGAACCCCACCGCAAGGACGGGGAGCCCGGCCGGCACCTTCGAGCAGGCGGTAGAGGGAAGCTCGAGCGAGCCCTGGAACTGGATCAGGCCCTTGATCCCCGCGCCGGTCAGCTGCTTCATGCAGTCGTCGACCTTCGTTGGATCCACGTTTGCGTCGCAGGGGACGAGGTCGACGCCCGCAGTGGCGGCCTGGGTACGGATGCCGTCGCTGATCTGCTTCACGTAGGGGACCAGGTCCCCGTACGAGAGGTAGCCGAGCTTGACCCCGGCCCCGCTACCGGCAGTTGCGCCGGTGTACGGGTTTGCCGACGGCGCCGTCGTCGGCGCCAGGGTCGGCGTCGGCGACGGAGCGGTCGCGGTCCCGCCGGTGCAGGCGGCGACGGTCAGCGCGGCGATCGCGACGAACGCGGCGAGGCGCCCGGCGCGGGCAGGGCGTGAAGGGCGGACGGGCACGAGATTCCTCCGGGGCGGCGAGATCGTGTTCGACGTGAGGGGCTGCGGCCGATGCGGGGTCGGGCGATGCGGACGCAGGCGGCCAGCCCGAAGGATACTCGCGTCGGGGCAGAGTCAGGGCCGGGTCACGGCTGGGTCACGGCCGAGTCGGGGCCGAGTCGGGGCTGGGTGAGGGCCGGCCCAGGGCCGTCAGGCGGCCGCCATCGACCGGGGCGATCGTCCCGCGGCCGTCGAGCGCTCCGAGTGCCTCGTTCGCCGGCGCCAGCCGCGCGTGCAGCTCTTCGTAGACCGCGAAGGCGCGATCGTAGATCGCGACGGTCGCCGGATCGGGCGCGATGCGCTCGGCTTCGTGGGTCATCGCGGCCACGCCAGCCCGGAGGTCCGGGTGGGCACCGGCCCCCACGGCGGCGAGGATCGCCGCGCCGATCACCGACGCCTCGGTGACCGCGGGGACCACCACCTCGACGCCCAGCACGTCCGCCTTGATCCCGTTCCACAGGCGGCTCGCCGCCGTGCCGCCGGTCACGCGCAGCTCCGTGAATGGAAGATCGGCGTCGCGGGCCGGCCCGGCGACATGGCGGACCGCGAAGGCGGCCGCCTCGAGGACGGCCCGCGCGAGGTGGCCACGGCCGTGGTGGAGGGTAAGACCCACGAACGCACCACGCGCCGACGGGTCGTGGAGCGGCCAGCGTTCGCCCGCGAGGTACGGCAGGAAGACAAGGCCCTCAGATGCCGCGCGGACGGATGCCGCTTCCTCGAGCAGGGTGGACAGGGACGCCGCCCCGCCGAGCGCGTCGGCCACGAACCAGTCGAGCGCCTTGCCAGTGCCGGCCATCGCCCCGCCGACGTACCAGAGGCCGGGAAGGGGCGCGGCACCGGTCCACAGGGGCGGGACCGTGACCGGCGACGCCACGTAGAGCCCGAAGCCGCCCGAGGTGCCGCCCGTATCGATCGCCTGGCCGGCGACCGTGAGGCCCGCGCCGAGGAACGTCGCGATCGCGTCGTTGACGCCCGCGACGACCGGCAGCCCGGCGGGCAGGCCGAGCTCCCCGGCCGGTGCTGCCAGGAGCCCGCCGAGCACCGTCCCGGCGTGGATTCCCGGCGGTGCCGATCGCCCGTCGAGCCCGGCGAGCCGCGCGTCGTCCGGCGTGACCGCGTCGGCAGGGTCCTGGAGCGCGGCCGCAGCGACCCCGCAGAGCCGCAGCGCCACGTGATCCCAGGCCGACAGGAACCAGGACGCCCGGGAGGCGACGTCCGGCGCCGCGACCGCGAGCCGCCGCGCCGACCCGAGGAGCGTGACGTTCCAGCCGTGGCGGCCAAGCGTCGCTGCGACGGACGCGGATTCGGCTCCCGATCGCCGGTCCAGCCATGTGACCGCGTTCCCGACGGCGCGTCCGTCGGCGGCCGTCGGCACGAGGGTCGGACCCTGCCCGACGCAGCAGATCGCGATGGGCTCCAGCGGGCCGTCTTCGGCGGCGCGCCGGAGGGCGATCGCCGCAACCTCGCGGAGCGCGTCCCACCACGCATCGGGATCCTGCTCGGCACGTCCGGCCTCGCCGTCGAGAAGCAGCGGGTACGTCGCCCGCGCCTCGCCGCGCAGCCGGCCGTCGAGGGCGACCACGCCCGCCTTGGCGGCCGATGTCCCGAGGTCGAGGGCAAGCACGGCGCGCGGGTCCGGGGTCGTCACGGCGGCCAATGGTAGAGGTCGGGACGCGGACGCGCCGGATCGCTCACCGGGTGCGGGCAGGCCCGGTGAGCGGCCCCGCGGTCCGTCGGTCCGCGGCGCGTGCCTGGGGCATGGTCCCCCATGCGTCCGGCAGGAGCGCCGCCCAGCCGCGCCAGCCCGCCACGAGCCACGCGGCCACCGCGCGCCGGCCCGGCGACCACGGGATCTCGTAGCCCGCCCGGATGGACGGGGGCAGGAGCGCGATCGATGGCCAGAGGAGCCAGCCGGCAACCCGGGACGGAATCGCCGTGAGGATCGGCCGGAACCCGGCCGGCAGGATGCCGCCCTTGCCATCGCCGGCCAGCGGCCCGAGCGGCGGCGCGAGGATCGTCGCGGCGAGATCCCTGGCGGTCGGCGTCACGCGAATGAGCCCGCCCGGACCGAGCATCGCGTCCCACCATGCCCGGAACGAGGCAAGGTCCACGGGCAGGATCCGGTCAGGGATTCCGAACGCGCGCCCGATCGGCAGCGTCTCTGCATAGAAGCGCGCGGCCTCACCGGGAGGCAGCGGGCCGAGCCACGCCTCGTTCACGGCCAGCGTGGATTCGACGAGCGTGGCGTGGACCCACAGGGAGAGCTCCGGATCGCGTGCCGCGTACGACGCGGCGCCCGTCACGGCGCGCGCCTCCGCGTCCTCGACGACGCCCGTGATCGTGCGGTGGAGCCGGTTGAGCCGGGAGATCTCGGCGTTCGCCCCGGCGCGGCTCGCGTAGATGATCCGCAGGTAGCTGCGCAGCGTGCCGGCCAGCCGGCTCCACGGGTCGGCCCGGAAGTCCGAGTGCTGGGCAACGCCCTCGGCGACCAGCGGATGCGCGAGCTGGAGGAGCAGCGCGCGAGGACCCGCGCCGAGGAGCAGGAAGGCGTCTCGATTGCGTGCCCAGGCGGCGGATCCGGGGCCGTAGAGGCCCGCCGCGTCCGTTCCCGTCAGCGGGTGCCGTCGCCGCGACCCACCAACCACCACGCCGCTGGGAAGATGATCCCCGCCAGCGCAAGCTTGATGAGGTCGCCGACGAGGAACGGGTAGACGCCCTTGGCGAGCCCCGTGGCGAGGTCGAAGCCCGTGGCGGCCATGAGCCAGGGCACACCGACGAGGTAGATGACGACGTTGCCGAGGAGCATCGCCACCACGGCTCCCCCGACGTGGCGATCCCAGCCCAGCTCGGCGAGGCGGCCGACGAGCCCGCCCGCGAACAGGAACCCGAGCAGGTAGCCCCCGGTCGCCCCCAGGACCCAGCGGCCGGCCTCGCGACCGACGAACGTGTCGATCCCGGAAGCTCCCTGCGCATAGACCGGGAGGAGCAGCCCGAGCGCCAGGTAGAGGCCCACCGACAGCACGCCGCGCCGGAACCCCAGCGCGCCGCCGACGAGAAGCACCGCGAACGTCTGGGCGGTGATCGGGACGGGCGAGACGGGGAGCGTCACCCGCATGTCGCCGGGAAGCGTGATGGTCTGCCCGTTGAGGACGACCTGCACATTCGCGGTCAGCGCGATGAGGAGTGCGCCGATCGCAATGAGCGCCAGGTGGCGCGCACGCTCGCTGATCCGTTCGCCGATCGCGATCGGGACGAGGAAGTCCCCGATCGTGATCCCGCGCTCGCCTGCCGGGAGCCGGTTGAGGCGGGGCGTCGCGAGCGTCATCTGCACCTCCGGTGGCTACGGGAACGGCCGGCCGGCCCGACTCTACTCGTACTGTACGGCACGCACGATCTCGAGCCGGGCGGCCAGCGTCGCGGGCCACGCGGACGCGACGACGGCGAGCCCGACACCGCCCACCAGGGCCAGGACGATGCTCCCCCACCCGGGATCGTAGGTCACCCCCGGGCCCGCGCCGAGCGCCGCGAGGATGACGCCCGCCAGGACGCCCGCGCCGACCCCGATGATCGCAGCGACGGCCCCCAGAACCGCCGCCTCCAGCATCACGAGCCGCCGCGCCTGGCGCCGGGTGAGACCGGCCGCCCGCAGGAAGCCCAGCTCGCGGACGCGCTCGAGGACGTTCATGGTGAGCGTGTTGACGATGCCCAGGCCCGCCACGATCAGCGCCACGGCGGCGAGAGCGGTCAACAGCGCGAAGAGACGATCCACGGACGCCCCGATCGTCCCAGCGAGCGCCTCGAGCGAGGCTGGCTCGAGCGCCATGGCTCGAGCGACCGGCGCGAGGGCCGCGGTCGCGGGCGCCGCCTGACCCGGCGCGTAGCGAACCGCGAAGACGTCGGCGCCGAGCACGCCCAGGCGCTGCGTGGCGTCCCGCCACCCGACGAGGACCGCCTCCCCGGAGCTACCCGGGATCGTCCGGGCCGCGATCCCGACGACGCGGAGCGCGACGATCTCGCGACCCGCGAGCACCTGGAGCGACCCGCCGAGCGGGATCCCGAGCCGGTCGGCCACGGCCGCGGGGAGGATCGCCGCGCCGCCGGCGTCGAGGGCGGGTAGCGCGCCAGCACGATCCCCCTCCGAGAGCACGAGCCGACCGTCCGCCAGCAGGTCCGCGCCCACGACGGCGGCCGCATCCAGCCGCCGCCCGCCGACCGAGACGGCAAAACGTCCGATCGGGCTGATGCGCGCCACGCCTGGCACGGCCGCCAGGTCGGCCAGCTGCGGCTCGTCGAGCGCGACGGGGCGGATCGAGGTGAGGACCGCCTCGCCCGGGATCACGTCGGTCAGCCATGCGGTGGCCGCTCGCCGGGTCGTCGCGGCGACGCCGCCGAGCGCCACGAGGACGGCCAGGGCCACCGAGAGGGCACCGACGGTCAAGGCCGTGCGGCTCGGGTCGCGAACCAGCGTGCTGCGTGTCAGGCGCTCCTCGACGGGGAGGAACGGCCGCGCGAGCGCCCCGACCAGCGTGCCGAGCGGTCCGACGAGGAACGGGCTGACCAGCGTCACACCGAGGAGCATTCCGTAGACGGCGAGCGGCCTGGCGAGCCCCGCGCTCCCCTCCCCCGCTCCCGGCCAGAGCGCAAGACCGGCGACGCCGACCACCGCGAACACAAGCGTCAACCAGCGGAGGCGCGCCCGCAGGACGGCGGTCTGCTCGAGCCGGGCGGTGAGCGCCGCGACGGGCGAGATGCGCGAGGCACGCAGTGCCGGCTCGAGCGCGGCCGCGATCGTCACGCCGAACCCGAGGATCGCGCCCAGCACGAGCCCTGCTGGCGGGATTACGAGCTCGCGAATCCCGAGCACGCCGCCGCCGGGCGTGAACAGCGCCGTGACGAGGGCCGCGAGGCCGATTCCGGCCGCCAACCCGAGCACGACGCCCGCGACCGCCAGGTGCACCGCCGAGATCAGCACGAGCACGGTCACCTGGCGCCGGGTCATGCCCGCTGCGCGCAGGAGCCCGATGTCGCGGGCCCGTTCGGCGACCGTCATGGCGAGCGTGTTGAAGATCAGGAAGGCGCCGCCGAAGAGCGCGAGCGCCGCGACGAGCGCGATCGTCGCTCGGAAGTCGGCGGTCGAGGCCCGGAGGGCGGCGATGAGGTCGCCCGGCGTCGAGAGCGTGTACGGCTCGGAGGTGAGCCGCCGCTCCAGCGACGCGATGACGGCGGTGACGTCGCCGCCCGGTGCCAGCCCGACGTCCGCCCGGCTCACGGAATCCGTGCCGACGAGGGACTGCGCGGCCCCGAGCGGCACGATGACGCTGCGGCCGGCGGGATCGGGATCGCCGGGAACGGCAGCCAGGACGCCCGAGATACGGAATGCCCGTGGCCCCGACGCCGCGGACCCGTTCAGCGTGATCGTCCCGCCGACGGCAAGCCCGTCGGCGCGCGCGAGCGCATCCGAGACGAGCGCCACGTCGCCGCCCGCGAGGGGCAGCGGCGACCCGGCGGCGAGGGGCCGGTCGTGGAGGGCGGCGTCCGCCGCAGGATCGATGCCGACGAGGGTCACGGGCACCGGAAGGCCCGCCCCGGAACCCGGCCCCGCGACGGGGTAGGTCCGCCGTTCGAGCTCCGGCGCGACGATGGCGACACCCGGCGTCGTCGCCAGGGCCCCGAGCGACGCGGCGGAGAGGCCGCGTTCCTCGAACGCCGCGACCCGGAGGTCGGTGCGCCCGAGCTGGTCGCGGACGCTTCGCTCGGCGGTCGCGTCGAGGCCGGCATTGAGGACAAGCGCCGCCACCAGCACCCCGACGCCGAGGGCGATCCCGGCGATCGTGAGGATGGTGCGAAGCGGTCGTGCGACCAGGGTTCGGCGGGCCAGCGCGTCGAGGGCGCGCACGGGTCAGAGGCCCAGGTCGGCGAGCCGGGCGATCAGCTGGCCCGCCCCATGGTCCTCGCGCCGGCCCAGGCGGATCTCGTCGCGGAGCGACCCGTCGTGCATCACGTAGACGCGGTCCGCGTAGGCCGCCGCCTTTGCGTCATGGGTGACGAGAACCACCGTCTGGCCGCCCTCGTGGCAGGAGCTCCAGAGTCGATCCAGGATCTCCGTTCCGGTCGAGAAGTCCAGGTTCCCGGTCGGCTCGTCCGCGAGGAGGAGCGCGGGGTGGCGCACGAGCGCGCGGGCAAGCGCGACACGCTGCTGCTCGCCGGCGGAGAGCTGGTCGGGCCGGTGGCGCTCCTTCCCGTCCAGGTCCACGGAGGCGAGCGCGGCCCGGACTGCGTCGGCGGGCTCGCCGTGGCGCGCATCCTCGCCTGCGATCGTGAACGGAAGCGCCACGTTCTCCCAGACGCTCAGGAGGGGGATCAGGTTGAAGAACTGGAAGACGAAGCCCGTCTTCTCGCGGCGGAGCCTGGTGGCCGCGTCATCCGAGAGCCGGCTGACGAGCTCCCCGTCGAGCACGACATCGCCGGACGTCGGCCGGTCGAGCCCACCCAGCAGGTGGAGCAGAGTGCTCTTGCCGGAGCCCGACGGGCCCATGAAGGCCACGAACTCACCGGCGTCAACCGTGAGCGAGACACCCCGGACCGCATCCACGTCGCCGCTCCCGACGCGATATCGCCGCGTCACGTCGCGCGCCTCGAGGATCGGCGGCATCAGGGGGAAGCCGCAGCGCGACCCGGGTCGGTCAGCATGGCCGAAGTGTAGCCGAGCCACGATTGGCTCCGGAACGCGGAAGGGCGCGGCTCAGGAGCCGAAGATCAGCGCGAACAGGCTGTCGAGCAGGCCGCCGACCAGGCCGGGCGCGGGCGCCGCGGCGTTGACCCGAAGTGACACGCCATCGGGCAGCGCCGGGCCGTCCGCCGGCTGGGCAGCAGCTGTCGCATCCGGCACGGGCGTCGCGGTCGGGGTTGCGGTCGGCTCGGGCGTCGGCGTCGCCGTTGGCTCGGGCGTCGGGGTCGGGGTCGGCTCGGGCGTCGGGGTCGGGGTCGGGGTGGCGCTCGGCTCGGGCGTCGGCGTTGCTGCCGGCTCCGGCGTGGCGGTCCTGGCCGGTGTGGGCGCGGGGGTTGGCGTGGCGCGGGGCGTCGGTCGAGCCGTCGGTTTGGGGGTCGGCTTCGGCGTCGGCGTCGGGGTGGCGACGGGCTTGACCGTGGGAACCGGCGTAGCGGTCGGGGCCGGGGTGGCGACGGGCGTCGGGGTCGGAACTGGGGTCGGCTTCGGGGTGGGCTTGGGCGTCGGCTTCGGGGTTGCCACGGGCGTCGACCCGCAACCGGCCTTGTCGGCGAACAGGACGGTATAGAACTTGCGCCCGTCGGCGAGCTTGTAGGCCCCGATCCCGGCGACGTCCCAGGTCGATCCCAGGATGTTCGCGCGGTGACCAGGGGAGTTCATGAAGTCGGTCTGGACGACCGACGTCGCCTCGTCGTCCGGGTAGTTGTTCCAGCCGATGTTCTCGCCCGCGGACTTGTAGCAGTACCCCTTCTGGTCCAGGACGGCGAAGACCATCTCACCGCTGGGCGGGATGTTGTGGCTGAAATAGTCGCGCGTCGCCATGTCCTCGGAGCGCCAGCGCGCGACGCCCCCGAGGGTCGAGTCCCAGCGCAGCGTGGCAAGTCCGGCGCTCGCGCGGGCCTGGTTCGTCAACGTGAAGAGCTGCTGCTCGGCGCTCGAGTCGAACGAGTTGTCGCTCCACCCGAGCGCGCGCCCGGGCAACGACACGAGGCCGACGCTCGTCGCGACCAGGGCGACGACAAGCATCATGGCGATGCGGGCTGGGGCGGCGGGCCGGGAGAGCATGGTGGTTCGCATGGCGTGGGACAACCGTAGGCGGTGGCGGGTCGTCGGTCAGCCCGCGCGATGGTCCTGCCCCCCGACCGGCGGTGGTCCTGTGGCGCCCGATGCGGTTCCGGGTGGAGCGGTCCGGTCGCCCGAGCGGCAGGCGAGTCGGGCACGCGCCGAGGGCGGTCGGGAACCTGTCGCGAAGTCCGCCTCCTGCGTGGCCTTGCACGTCCCAACGCCCGGTTCGCAGGGGTCGGTATGATCCACCGATGGACGCCGGCTTCGTCGCGCTCTTCCGCCACCACGCGTGGGCCTCGGATCGCCTGCTCGCCGCGTGCGAGGCGCTGCCCGCCGACCAGCTCGAGTTCGTCGTGCAGGGCACGTTCGGGGGGTTGGGCGCGACGCTCCGCCACCTGGTCGAGGCCGAGGAGCGCTACGTCCGCGGCCTGCGCGGCCAGACCGCGCCCGGGCCCGATGCCGCCGGCGGAACCGACCGACCGACCCCACCGGAGGCGCTTGCGCCCTCCGTCGCGGTCCTGCGCCGCCGAGCGGCGGCCTCGGCCGCGGCGCTGATCGACCTGGCCGAGGCGATGGCACCCGGCGCCGTCGTGACGGCGCGCCATCGGGGCGAGCCGGCCGTGATCCGCGCGATCACCTTCTTCACGCAGGCGCTCGACCATGCATCGGAGCACCGCACGCAGGTCCGGCACGCGCTGACGATCCTGGGCTTCAACCCGCCCGACATCGACGGCTGGGCCTACGACGAGGAGGTCCTGGGACCCCTCCCGGCCTGATCGCGGCGGGTCGGCCGCCCGCCTGTGGAACCGCCGCCGCGGTGGTCAGGCGGAACGCGCCAGCCCGCCACTCGCGTATACTCCGCCAGTCCCGCGCGCCGGTCCCGGCCGTGCCGCGCGCTGCGACCGCGGTGGCCTTAGCTCAATCGGTAGAGCATCGGATTGTGGCTCCGAAGGTTGCGGGTTCAAGCCCCGTAGGCCACCCCACTTCTCGCACGAATGACCGGCAGGGAGCGGCGCTGAGCGGCATCGAGCGGCACCAAGATTGCTGCAGAGATTGCTACACGAGCGCGAGCGCCGGTGACGCGGCGGAATAGGACGGCCGACCCGTCGCTCCTCGGCTGTCAGACCGCGCCATCTAGTTGGGGACCGGCGTCACCGACATCGTGAACAACAGCGAATAGGCCGCGAGCGCGATCACGATGATCACCACGACGACCGCTGCGAAGACGAGCAGCCGCAACCCTCGACTGGGCGGACTCGGCTGCTGCCAGTGCGCCACGGACTCTCCTACGGGCTTCGTCTAGATCGGCCGTTGGCGGCGACTTTACGGCCGGATCGGCTGCCCCTCGATGCCGCTCAGGGGTTCCGCTCGCCGACCCACCATCCGAGCCCGCAGCGCACGGCCGATCACGAGCAGGCCGACGAGCAGCATGCCCGCCCCGACGGTAGCGACGGCGTTGAGAGGCCCGGCCGACCAGAAGTAGATCTGGCCCACGGCGTCCGCGATGGGGCCCGGGAACACGGGTGGGGCGCCGTTGATCTGCGTCGCGAACCGCCAAGCGAGCACCGGCAGAAAGGCGAAGAAGGCCCCCACGAAGACGTAGGCCGCCACGACGAGCGCCGAATGGGATCGCCATGCGAGGACCGCGAGCAGGAGTACGCCGCCCGCGACCGCGACCGCGCCGAGGGAGTATGCGAGTGAAAGCCCGGTCGGGTCGAACGTCGCCGCCTCCTGCTGCCGGATGTCGCGCATCACGGTGCCGTCGAACCACACAGCGAGCCACAGGACCCCCGCCGCGACGAGGATCGCGACGGCCGCTCGACCTGCCTTGGACATGCCCCACCTTTCGGCGCGTGTTGTCTCGCCGAATGTCGGCTCGACACGCCCGCCCGTCAAGGGTCGGATGGCTTGACCCCTCGTGGGCCTCGCGGGCGCCCGGTTCGCCCTCAGGCTCTCAGCGGACGCGGTACTCGACCGTGACCGACGCGCTTAGGGTCTGCTGGTAGGTGGGAGGGCAGACCGGCTGCGGCAGGATCGCCTTCCCACTCCCGGTCGCGGGCATCGGCGCAACGCACGTTGGTGTTCCCGCTCCGTTCGCGACGACGGCATGACCCCGTACCCGGGTGACAC
>JADGQH010000259.1 GCA_017881985.1 Chloroflexota bacterium
CCGGGGCCCGGCCTGGAACAACTCGCTCTTCGAGGACAACGCCGAGTTCGGCCTGGGCATGCGCCTCGGGCTCGACGCCCAGAACGACCAGGCCCGACGGCTGGTCACGAAGCTCGCGCCGGCAATCGGCCCGGACCTCGTCCGGGAGATCCTCGACGCCGACCAGGACACCGAGACGGGCATCGACGCCCAGCGCGCGCGCATCGTGAAGCTCCGCGAGATCCTCGGCGCCCTGGACGGCGAGTCCCGCTCCGACGCACGTCACCTGCTCGCGCTCGCCAACGACCTCGTCCGCAAGGGCGTGTGGATCGTCGGCGGCGATGGGTGGGCCTACGACATCGGCTACGGCGGCCTCGACCACGTCCTGGGCTCCGGCCGCAATGTGAACGTCCTGGTCCTCGACACGGAGGTCTACTCCAACACCGGGGGCCAGGCGTCGAAGGCCACCCCTCGCGGCGCGGTCGCCAAGTTCGCGGCGGCCGGAAAGTCACGCGGCAAGAAGGACCTCGGCGCGGTCGCCCGGGCCTACGGTGACGTCTACGTCGCCCAGATCTCGATGGGTGCCAACGACGCGCAGGCCGCCAAGGCGCTGCTCGAGGCGGACGCCTGGCCGGGGCCGTCCCTGGTCATCGCCTACAGCACCTGCATCGCCCACGGCATCGACATGTCGAAGTCCATGTCCCACCAGAAGGACGCCGTCAAGAGCGGCTACTGGCCGCTCTACCGGTTCCATCCCAGCGACACCGAGTCCGGCCAGCCGTTCAAGCTCGACTCGACCAAGCCCTCGATGCCGGTCAGCGACTTCGTGGCGGGCGAGACCCGCTTCGCGATCCTTGCCCGCACCCAGCCCGAGCGGGCGGCCGACCTCGCGAAGCTCGCGCAAGCGGACGTCAACGAGCGCTGGCGCTACTACGAACAGCTCGCGGCGATGCACCGCAGCGTGCCGCACTTGCCCTTGATGGACCCCGACCAGCAGGCGGAGCTCACACCGGGCGCCGACTCCGCGACCACCGCGGGAGGCACGCCGGACGACGTGACGGCGGAGCCGATGATGGCTGACTCCACCGCCGCGAAGGGAGATGTCGAGTGACCGTCGATCTGCGCACCCGATACCTGGGCCTCGACCTCCGCTCGCCGATCGTGGCCTCGGCGTCGCCGCTTACCGGCGAGCCCGCTTCCGCCCGCCTTCTGGAGCAGGCGGGGGCGGCGGCGATCGTCCTGCCGTCGCTCTTCGAGGAGGAGGTCGTCTTCGAGGAGGTCGAGATCAACCGGTCGCTCGAGGCCGGCACGAACAGTTTCGCCGAGGCGCTCGACTACTTCCCGAACATCCAGTCGTTCGCGGGAGCGGGGGACCGCTACCTGGCCAGGCTTCGACAGATCAAGGCTCAGTCGGCCGTCCCGGTCATCGCCAGCCTCAACGCCACAAGCACCGGTGGTTGGGTCCGCTACGCGAAGCTCATGGAGGACGCCGGCGCGGACGCGCTCGAGCTCAACCTCTACCACGTTGCCGCGAACCCGGCACGGTCGGCGGCCGACGTCGAGGCGGCGGACCTGGCGCTGATCGCCGCGGTCCGGTCGTCCGTCAGCATCCCGCTGGCGGTCAAGCTCAGTCCCTACTACTCGTCGATGGCGAACGTCGCGCGCCACGTCATCGATGCCGGCGCGGACGGGCTGGTCCTGTTCAACCGCTTCTACCAGCCGGACCTCGATCTCGACACGCTCGAAGTCGTCGCCCGGCTCGACCTCAGCCAGCCCTGGGAGCTGCGCCTGCCGCTGCGCTGGATCGCGATCCTGCGACCCGAGCTCGGCCCGGACGCATCCCTTGCAGCCACCTCCGGGATCGGCTCCGCGACAGACGTCGTCAAGGCGCTGATGGTCGGCGCCGACGTCGCGATGATGACCTCCGCGATCCTCCGCCACGGCCCGGACAAGATCCGCACGGTGGAGGCGTCGCTTCGAACGTGGATGGCCGAGAACGAGTACGAGTCGGTCAGCCAGCTCCGGGGCAGCGCGAGCTCGACGGCGGTCGAGGATCCGTCGGCGTTCGAGCGCGCCAACTACATGCGGACGCTGCGTTCCTGGTCCGCCCCGCGCGACCTTACCCCCGCCTGACGGGTCCGGGCCGGGCGGTCCGCGCCCGGCCTATCGGCCGTTCGGCCTCCAAGACCGCCGCCCAGCCGGGCGGCGGTCCACTTCCCGGCGGCTCAGCCGGCCGCGGGGACGGCTGCCGTGGCCAGCGCGGCCTGCCCGAACGCGAGTCCGCCCTCGAAGACGGCGAGGTCGGCTTCCAGCGCCTCGGGATGCTTTCGACCGAGGATCTCCCGGAGCGCGTTCGCAACCGCCTCCGCGCCCACGATGCCGGTCCGTCCGACGAGCGCCCCGAGGGCTGCCACGCTCACGAGCCGGTCGTCGCCGGCCTCGCGCGCAAGGCGCGTGCACGGGACGCGCAGCTCATCCACGTCGTGGCGGCCGGATTCGGCCTCGATCAGCGTGGCGTTGACAACGAGCGTGCCACCGGGCGCCACCAGCGGCGCGAACTTCGCGAGCGACGGCGGGTTCAGCACGACCGCAGCCCACGCCGCGTCGACCACCGGCGAGCCGATCGGCTCGTCGCCCACGATCACGGTGCAGGCGGCCGTGCCGCCCCGCATCTCGGGCCCGTAGGTCGGGATCCAGAGAACCTCGCGGTCCTCGTCCATCGCCGCGCGTGCCAGCACCTGCCCGGCGAAAAGGAGCCCCTGGCCGCCGAAGCCGGCGAAGATCACCGAGCGTTCCATCGGTCAGGCCTCCTTCGTCCGGTCCACGATGACGCCGGGGCGGTATTCCTTCGCGACCACGTCGCGGAGCCGCTCGATCGATTCCGTGGGCGTCATGCCCCAGCCGACCGGGCAGTTGCTGATCACCTCGACGATCGCGAACCCGCGTCCCTCGAGCTGGATCTCGCAGGCGCGGCGCAGGTACTGCTTCGTCCTGCCGATCGACGGCGCGTCGACGACCGAGCCGCGGGCGGCGTAGGCCACGCCCGGCATGATCGCGAGCATCTCCGTCATCGGGATCGGGTAACCGTGGAACGCGGCCTCCCGGCCGCCCGGAGACGACGTGGACCGCTGGCCGAGCAGCGTGGTCGGGGCCATCTGGCCGCCGGTCATCCCGTAGATCCCGTTGTTGACGAAGACGGCGGTCAGCAGCTCTCCGCGGCCGGCCGCGTGGATGATCTCGGCCGTCCCGATGGCCGCCAGGTCTCCGTCGCCCTGGTAGGTGAGCACGAAGGCGTCCGGCCGGACGCGCCGGATGCCGGTCGCGACGGCCGGGGCGCGCCCGTGGGGTGCCTCCACGAAGTCGACGCCGATGTAGTCGTAGGCGAAGACGGCGCAGCCGACCGGCGCCACCGCGATGGTCTTCGCGCCGAGCCCGAGCTCGCCGAGGACCTCCGCGATGAGCCGGTGGACGACACCGTGCCCGCACCCGGGGCAGTAGTGGGTGCTGCGATCGGCGAGCAGGTCCGGTCGCTCGAAGATCACGCGGGCGCCCGCCGGGATCTCGGTCGTCATGGCCGCGTCTCCATCGTCGATGCTGCGGCGACGGGTGTCGCCCCTCGGAGTCGGCGCAGCGCGTCCAGGACCTGGCCGGGTGTCGGGACCATGCCGCCCGTTCGGCCCTCGAAGGCGACGGGTTGTCGTCCCTCGATGGCGAGGCGGACGTCCTCCACCATCTGTCCTGCGGACAGCTCAACGACGAGGACGCCACGGGCGTTCGCGGCGACCTCCGCGAGGGCTTCCGACGGGAACGGCCACAGGGTGATCGGGCGGAAGAGCCCGACGCGCAGCGCGTCATCGCGAGCCCGGGAGATCGCCGTCCGCGCGACCCGCGCGGCGGTCCCGTAGGCGACGATCACGAGCTCCGCGCCGTCGAGATTCTCGCCGGCCCAGCGGACCTCGCGGGCGGCGATCTCGGCGAACTTGGCCTGCAGGTGCTGGTTATGCAGCTCGAGGTCCTCGGGCTCGAGGTGCATCGACTTCACGACCCGGGGCGGGCGACCGTCGGCCCCGGTGACCGCCCAGTCGCCCGCGAGCCGGGGCGGCTCGCGGAATGTCAGCTCGACCGGCTCCATCGCCTGGCCGAGGGTGCCGTCTGCCAGGATGAAGACCGGCGTCCGGTACTTCTCGGCGAGCTCGAACGCATCCGCCATGAGCGCCATCGCCTCGCCGATCGAGGACGGCGCAAGGACCGGGACGCGGTAGTCGCCGTGGCCGTGCCCCTTCGTCGCCTGGAAGTAGTCCGCCTGGCTGGGCCCGATGCCGCCGAGGCCCGGACCGCCGCGCATGACGTTGACGAGGACCATCGGGATCTCGGCGCCGGCCATGTAGCTCATCGCCTCGGCCATGAGGCTGATGCCCGGGGACGACGACGAGACGAGGACGCGCGCGCCGGTGGCCGCCGCGCCGAGGGCCATGTTGATCGCGCCGAGCTCGGACTCGGCCTGCACGAACGGGCGGCCCTCCTCGGGCATCCGGCGGGCCATCCACTC
>JADGQH010000057.1 GCA_017881985.1 Chloroflexota bacterium
GCGCGGCGGGCCGACCGCTCGCCCGGGTCGGCGATGCCGGCCGATGGCGCCTCCAGGATGAGGCGCCCGACACAGGCGGAGTGCCTGATCGCGAGCCGAAGCGCGACTCGCGCGCCCATCGAGTAGCCGGCGACGTCGGCGCGCTCCCGACCCAGGGCTCGAAGGAGCGGCGGCAGGTCGTCGGCCGTCCGTTCGATCGTCGCACGAGCCCGGGTCCCCGGATCAGCCGGGTCGGCGGCAACCCAGGCGGTGGCGCCGTGACCTGGCAGGTCGGGCGCGATCACGGTGCGACCGGCCGCGGTCGCCTCGGCCATCAGGCTGGCCCAGCTCCGGCCGCTCCCGGTGAACCCGTGGAGGAGCAGCAGGGCTGGCCCCGAGCCCGCGACCCGGACGACCCAGCGCAGCCCGTCGATCTCCAGGTTCACGAGCCGCGGGTCATCGCTCACGCGTCGAGCTCCGCGAGCGCCGCGGCAACGGCAGACGCCGCCTCCGCGTGCAGCTCGACGTTGCGGGCACGGTCCGTGCGGAGCTGGAGCACGCTCACCCCGGTCGCGACCAGACTCTCGGCGAGCGCGGTCCGAAGCCCGCGGGCCCCGACCGGGCGGTAGGTCGCCCCGAGTGCCTCGACGATCGGCCCGAAATCGATGCCATCAGGCGTTCCGAAGAGCTCCTCGTAGTGCTCGGGCAGACCTGCGCGCGGGTCGTCCGTCCGCGCCTGTGGCAGGAACGAGAAGATCCCGCCGCCATCGTTGTCGACGAGAACGATCGTCGCCGAGAGCCCGTGGCGCTTCGCCGCGGCCAGCGCGTTCAGGTCGTGGAGGAACGAGAGGTCGCCAACCACGAGCGCGACGTGTCCCACGCCGGCGGCCGCCGCGCCGAGCGCGGACGAGACCACGCCGTCGATCCCGTTGGCGCCGCGGTTTGCGAGCGGCCGGATCGCACGATCGCCGGCCGCCAGCCACGCGTCGAGATCGCGGACGGGCATCGAGCTGCCCGCCCACAGGATGGCGCCATCAGGAAGCAGATCGCCGAGATGGCCGAACGGCGCGCCCTCGAACGTCTCGCCGCGCGATTCGACTCCCGCCAGCCAGGCACGAAGCGCGGCGTCGGCCGCACGGTCGGCGGCGAGCCAGCCGTCTCGCCACGTGTTCCCGCCGGCCGGCGCGGCGGCCTCCCCGGACGCCTCCGGGTCGCGCGTCCCGACCCCGCTCGCGAGCGCGTCCGCGAGCGCGGTCGCCGTGTCGGTCGCGTCCGCATGGACGAACGTCGTCGGCAGGAGCGCCGGCTCGCGGTAGCCCCCGTCGCCGTCGACCACGATCTGGTCCGGCGCAGCATCCGTCACGAGCGCGACGAGCGGCTTCGAGGTCGGGGTCGCCCCGAAACGGATCACGAGGTCCGGCAGGTGCGCGTCGCGCCAGGGCCCCGGCCTGCAGAGGAGGTCGGCGCGGGCGATCACGTGCGAGCGGTCGTGGGGCCCGCAGCGGGCGCCGGAGAGCGGGTCGGCCAGGATCGGGAAGCCGGTCGCGTCTGCCAGCCGCGCGAGCGCGGCCGGCAGATCGGGATCGTCCTGCGGCCCGGCAACGATGAGCCCGCGCCGCGCTCCGACGAGGCGCTGCGCGAGGTCGGCCACGGCCGGGGCGGCCAGCGTGCGCAGCCCGGTCACGACGTCCGTGAACGGCCGGGTCGGCTCGTCGACCGCTGCCTCGTGCGGCCGCAGATCGCCGTCCGGGACAAGCGGCTCGCGGAACGGGATGTTGAGATGGACGGCGCCCGCCGGGCCCGCGCAGGCCGTCGCGACGGCCCGGCCCGCGAGCGATCGGACGTGGCGGCGCGTCTCGGGCGCCCCATCGAGGAGCGGCAGCTCCGCGGCCCACTTCACGTGGATGCCGAAGATGCGCACCTGGTCGATCGCCTGCGGCGCACCCCGGTCGCGCAGCTCCGGCGGGCGATCTGCCGTGAGCAGGACCAGGGGCACGCGGCCGAGCGTGGCCTCGACGGCAGCCGGCAGGAGGTTCGCGGCCGCGGTCCCCGACGTGACGAGGACCCCCGTCGCGCGCCGCGACGCCCGTGCCAGGCCCAGCGCGAAGAAGCCCGCCGCCCGCTCGTCGGGCAGCACGCGAACCCGGATCCCGGGGTGCATCCGCAGCGCGAGCGCGAGGGGCGTCGAGCGCGATCCGGGGCAGACCACGACGTCGCGCATGCCGGCCCGGACCAGCTCGTCCACGAACGCCCGGAGCGCGACGACATCCGTCGCGGCCGCGGCCGCGACGTCCGTCATGGGAGTGCCCCCGGTGGGCGGCGTACCGGCCGCGCCCCCGGCTCGCTCGTCACCCGCGCGTCTCGGGCTCGCGTCCCAGCGCGGAGATGACGGGCCGAAGCTTCATCCGCGACTCCTCCCACTCGCGTGCCGGGTCGGAGTCCGCGACGATCCCGCAGCCGGCGTAGAGCGTCGCGTCGCGACCCGACACCAGGCCGCAGCGGAGCGCGACCATCAGCTCACCGTCCCCGTCGGCCCCGAGCCAGCCGATCGGCCCCGCGTACCAGCCGCGCTCGATCCCCTCGTGCTCGGCGATCATCTCGAGGGCGAGGTCTCGCGGCTCGCCCCCGACGGCCGGCGTCGGATGGAGGCATTCGGCGAGGCCGAGGAGCCCGGCCTGGTCACGCAGCCGGCCGCGCACCGGCGTCACCAGGTGCTGGACGTCGCGCAGCGGGAGGATCCCGGGCGTGGCGCCGACCTCGAGCGTCGCGGCGAGGGGCGTCAGGCTCGCGCGCAGCATCTGGACCACCACCGCATGCTCCTCGCGCTCCTTCTCGCTCGCCAGGAGCGCCGCGGCCAGGGCCGCATCCTCGAGGTCCGTGGACCCGCGGGCAGTCGAACCGGCGATGGCGACGGTCTCGAAGTCGCGCCCATCCGTTCGAACGAGCCGCTCCGGCGTGGCGCCCAGGAACGTCCGCCCACCCCGGACGAAGGCGTAGATGGTGCCCTCCGGCGCGCCCGCTGCGAGGCGGCGCAGCGCGTTCTCGACGTCGATCTCGATCGGGGACCGAAGATCGACGCGGCGCGCGAGCACGACCTTGTCCAGCCGCCCCCGGCCGACGGCACCGGCGAACAGGCCGACGAGCCGATCCCAGCCGGCCCGGTCGGGTCGCTCTCCCAGCCGCGCCAACGGCACGTCGGCCGGCCGGGCGACCACGGCGCCGCTCGCGGGGCTCAGGGCCGCGGCGCGCGCGACGAGGGCATCCCAGTGGCGCTCGGCGGCTCCCGGATCGCGAGGGTCCGGCTCCTCGGTCTCGGCGATCGTCACGTGCGTCGCCCCGTCCGCATGGGCGACCGTCAGCGCCGGCAGGACGAGCGATGCTGCCCCGAAGGGGCCCCACGGATCGCCGGCGGCGGGTGGCACGCCCGTGAAGCCGAGGCCACCAAGGAGGATCGGCCCGACGCCGCGCGGCGATCCCGCCGGGACGTCGATCTCCGCTCCCACGAGGCGCTCCCGCCACGCGGACGCGGCGCGCGCGAAGCGATCGGCGCCCGCGGGCTCCACCGACCAGGCGCGCCCGATCCCGACGAGCGCGAACCCCGCGGACGGCTGCAGCCAGAGCACGGCCTCGAGATCATCCTCGCGGGCGGCGGCGAAGAGGCTGATCGGGTCAACGGCCCGGGCGGGCCGGGTCCACGCGCGCAGCGAGCCCGGTGTTCCCCGGTGCGCGGGGCCGCCGGGCTCCCCCACCCCGGGCGAGCGCGCGGCTCCGGGTCGCTCCACGATCGTCACCGCGCTGCTCCCGTCGTGGCGATCCTCGCCTCCGGGACGCCAGCGCTGCGCAGGAGGAGCGCGCGCAGCGGCGGGTACGTCTCCTCCAGCCGCCCCGGCTCGTCTGCCATCAGCCAGCGTGCGACGACCTCGTTGAGCGCGCCGAACCAGGCGACGCCCGTCAGCCGCGTGTCGAGCGGCGGGATCGCGCCCTCCGCGACCGCCTGGTCGAGGTAGCCCGCGATCATCAGGGCAAAGCGCTCGTGGAGCGCATTCGTCTCGTCGTTGAAGGCACGGCCGGCACCGAGCGCGTCGAGGAAGAGCAGCCGGGCCATCGTGCGGTGGCCGGCGAACGTCGCGAACACCGTCCGCAGGGCCGCGTCCGCCTTGGCGATGGGGTCGATCTCGGCCGCGACGGCCCGGTCGACCTTGGCCGCGAGCCGATCCGCGGTCGAGCGCATGAGCTCGCGGAAGATCGCCTCCTTCGTGGCGAAGTGGAAGTAGACGCCGCCCTTGCTCGTCTCGGCCGCGGCCGCGATCTCGTCCATCGCCGTGTCCCGGTAGCCGCGACGGGCGAACGTGTTGAACGCCGCGTCCAGGATCTGCTCGCGCCGGGTGCGGCTCTTCTCGGCCTGTGCTCCGGCGCGCTTCTCGTCGCCCATCGATGGCGTTCGCCTGCCCTCCACAAAACCGACCGACCAGTCGGTTTGTTGCGCAGATGGTACCCGGTCCCCGTCGAATCCACCGCGGCTGCGTCCGGACCTTCCCGAGCAGTGCCGCGGCCGGGCCCGCGAGGTCAGCCCGAGCGGACGACCGGGAGCGAGAGGATGAAACGGGCGCCGCCGCCGGGCGCGTCCGTCGCCACGAGCGACCCGCCGTGGAGCTCGGCCAGGCGGCGCGCGATGGCGAGGCCCAGGCCGCTCCCTGCGTCGGCGCGGGTGCGGGAGCCGGGCAGCCGCGCGAAGGGCTCGAAGATCGCTTCGCGGGCCTCGATGGGAACGCCGGGGCCCTCGTCATCGACGCAGACCGTGGCAGTCCTCCCGGTGATCGGCGCCGCGACCACCGTCACGCGGCCGCCCGGGGGTGAGTGCCCGAACGCGTTGTCCACGAGGACGAGCAGCAGCTGGACGAGCCGATCCGCGTCACCAAGGACGGACAGCTTCATCCCGTCATCCGGCGGTCCGACGAGCTCGATACCGCGCTCGGCGGCGAGCGGGCCCACCCGGCGGACCGTGTCGCGGGCGACCTCGGCGAGGTCGACGGGACGCCGCTCGATCGCGAGCGCCCCGCGCTCCGAAGCCGCGAGGGCCAGCAGGTCGTCGACCAGGCCGCCGAGCCGGTCTGACTCCGCCACGATGTCCGCCACGAGCGAGCGCCCTTCGTCGGCGACCAGCCCCTCCCGCTCCAGCACCTCCGCGGAGGCCCGGATGATCGCGGCCGGCGTCCGGATCTCGTGCGAGGCGTCGGCCACGAAGCGCCGCTCGGTGGCAAACGCGGCGCGGATCGGGACCAGGGCCCGGCCCGTGACGAAGAGCGTCACGAGCGCGGCACCGGCGAGCCCGACCAGCCCAGCCAGCGTCACCACCAGGACCAGGCTGCTCGACTGGCGGTCGTGGAGCGTCAGCACGAACCCGGCTTCCAGCCAGCCCGCCGGGTGCGCCGCGGCGCCGATCGGGAGCGTCAGGAGGCGGATCGGGACGGTGCCGTCCGCGACGGTCCGGAGGTCCCGCCCGGTCGCTCGTGCGGCCGTGACCGCTGCCACGTCCGGCAGGCCCTGGCGTGGCACGCTCGACGCGTTGGAGACGAGGGCGCCGGCCGGGTCGAGGATCAGGAAGAAGGTGTCCGACGCCTGCGGCGGATGCTCGTCGGTCTCGGTGCCCGTGGCCGACGGCAGCTCGCCATCCAGCCGCTGCAATTCGGCCGTGGCCGACTGCTCCAGCACGCGGTCCACGTCCTGGTCCAGCGCGGTGGTCGCGATGAGCGCGGTAGCCGCCCCGATGGCGAGAACGAGCGCGCCGATCAGCAGGAGCGTCATGACGGCCAGCCGCCGGCGTGTCGCGGCCAGGAGCCGGCCGGCCGGCGCGCGGTCGGTCACGCGATGAACCTCGCCGTCACGCGCCCGTCCGGAGGGCGTACCCGACGCCCCGCACCGTGCGGATGCGGGTCACGCTGCCCAGCTCCGCGAGCTTCCGGCGGACGTACGACACGTACAGGTCGACGACGTTCGAGTAGACGTCGGGCTCCGCCCCCCAGACGGCATCCAGGACCTGCTGGCGCGTCACGACCCGCCCCTCGTTGCGGATCAGGTAGGCAAGCAGCGCAAACTCGCGGGCGGAGAGGTCGGCGTTCCGCTCCCCAACCCGCGCCACGTGGCGCTCCTCGTCGAGCTCGAGGTCGCCGGCCGCGAGACGTGTCGCGGGGACCGCTGTCGCGCGCCGGCCGAGCGCCCGGACCCGCGCCAGGAGCTCGGCGAACGCGAACGGCTTGGCCAGGTAGTCGTCCGCCCCCGCGTCGAGGCCGGCGACGCGGTCGTCCACGCCGCCGAGCGCCGTGAGCATCAGGGCCGGGGTCCGGATCCCGCGGGTCCGCAGCAGCCGGAGCAGGTCCAGCCCGTCGAGGTCGGGGAGCATCCGGTCCAGGACGAGCACGTCGTACGGGACCGCCTCTGAGGCGGTGGCAAGGCTGAGCGCACCGACGGCATCGCCGGCCCGGTCCACGACGTGTCGCTCGGCGACGAGGACGCGCCGGATCAGCTCCGCCATCTTGGGTTCGTCTTCGACCAGCAGGATGCGCATCGGAGGCATCGTCCGGGTCCGCGGCGACGGCGTCAACGGCCGAACGGCATTCCTGTGAGAACACACATCCGCCCCACACGCCGCGACCATCGCGCGAGACGAGGATGTGCGTGTCACTCGAACCAGCCACCCGGCCCGGCCGTCGCTCCGCCGCCAGCCTCGCCGGGCCGATCAACACGGAGCCATCCATGATGCCCACTCCACCGACCGAGACCCCAGGCCCCCGGAAGCCGGACGTGCGCCGTCCCGCCGGCGTGAGCCGCTTCGGCGTCCTCGCGGGGTTCGTCGCCACCGCCGGCACGCTCGCCGTCGCGTTCCTCGGGCTGGGCGGCCCGCCTGCCCCGCCCGCGCCGCTTGCCCTTGCCGATGCGACGGCGACCGCGACCGAGCCCGCCGTGCAGCAGGTGGTCGTCAAGACGGTCTATGTGCAGCTGCCCTCCCCCTCGACCGTGCCCGCCGCCGCGCCCGTTGCAGCGCCGGTCGCGGTTGCCCCGCAACGCGTGATCAAGGTCGTGACGAGGCAGTCCGGCGCCGGCGGCGGCGAGGGCGGCGAGGGCGGCGAGCAGGAAGGAGATGACTGACATGCCGATCCGAACGGACCCGGCTCCCCGGGCGATCCCCGTCGCCCCCGGCCAGGGGTCAGTGCCATCTGCGGAACTCGCGCCCGCCCGTGAGATGACGGTCCCGTCGCCGGTGCACGCCCCCGTTCGTCCGATGCCGACCCGGCCGGACCTCACGGCGGCGCGCCCGGCGCCACGGCGGCCGGACCCCACCTCCGCGCGGCTCGCGGTCGCGGCCGGCGGGATCGCGACGATCTCTGCGCTTCTCGCCGCGATCGGGAGCGCAGCCGTTCCGGGCGCGGTTGCCGCCGCGCCGACGATCGCTCCGGCCGCGCCCCTGCCGGTCCAGACCATCGTGAAGTACGTCTACGTGCAGCCGGGCGCGGCCGCACCGGTGGCGCCGCCGGCGGCGGTCGCGACCGTCGTGGCAACGCCGGCTCCCCGCCCTGCCCCCGTCGTCGTGGTGACCCGCCAGTCCGGCGCGAAGCCGTGATGGCCGCGCACGATCTGAAGGCCCGCCGAGCATGACCGCCGCGGCGGGTCAGCCGACCTCGCCCAACGTGACGGCAGGGCCCAGCATGGCGGCTGCCGCGGGGACGGCGGCGGCGGGGATGACCGCGCCGACGACCTCGCTTCCCCGAGCGGTGGATCGCTCCCAGGCCATGGGCGGCGGGCTCGGCATCCACGTGGCGGTCGCGCGGGATGCGCACATTCCCGCGGCCGAGGTCGAGGCCGCGCGGGTTGCCGCCCGCGTGCGCACCTGGGCCGGACGCCTGACCCGGCATGACCCGAGCTCCGACCTGATGCGGGCCAACGCCGACCCGCGTGGCGTCGTGCCGGTCCGTCCGACGCTCGCCGCGGCGTTGCGTTGGGCTTCGGACGCGTCCGAGATGAGCGGCGGCATCGTCGATGCGACGATGCTCCGCGAGCGTCTCGCCGCGGAGGCGACAGCGCCGCTCGAGCCACCGACCTTCGCGCCGCCGCCTGCCGATCCGCGCGGCTGGTCGAGCGCCCTGTCCAGCCGGCCGAGGTCGCGGCCCCAGTGGCATCTCGAGCCGTCCCGGCACCGCAGCGCGATCCTCCACCGCGATCCCGGCACGGCGTTCGATCTCGACGGGGTCGCCAAGGGGTGGATCGCCGACCGCGCGCTCGCGCTGCTCGACCGTCATCCTGGCGCCCTCGTCGACGCCGACGGCGACATCGCCATCCGGACCGCCCAGGGCGACTCCTGGGAGGTCAGCGTGGCCGACCCGCGCACGCCGGGCGCAGGGCTCGCCGTCCTCGTCCTTCCGGGAGGCCGCCTGGGCGCGCGCTATGGCATCGCGACATCCGGTATCAGCATCCACCGCTGGACCGCGCCGGACGGCGAGCGGCACCACCTGATCGACCCGCGGACCGGTCGTCCGGCGGCCACGGACATCGTGCAGGCGACCGTCCTCGCGGGAAGCGCCAGCGCGGCCGAGGCCTGGGCGAAGACCGCGGTCGTGCTCGGCCTGGTCGCCGCCCTCGACGTGCTCGATCGTGCGCCGGTGCTGGGGGCTATCCTGCTTGCATCCGACGGCCGCGTCCTCGCGGTCCCCCGAACCACCCGGTGGCTGGCATGAAATACCGCGGCCTCTCCCCGCTCCAGCGCGGCGTCTTCTGGGTGGTCCTGATGGTCGTGGTCGGCGGCGTCGTGGGCGTCACCGGGCCGCGGGCGGCCCGGGCGCTGGCTGACCTCGCCCAGGTCGCCCCGGACCGCCTGCCGTGGGTCGCGACCCGCCTCGTGGCGTTCCTCTCGTACTTCGCCATCGCCGGGTCGGTCGTGTACGGCCTGCTCCTCTCGACGAAGATCCTCGACGCCATCGCACACCGGCCGGTCTCGTTCGCGCTGCACCAGGATCTCGCTGCGATCGGCCTCGGGCTCGCAGGCGTTCACGCCGTCCTCCTCGGGCTGGACGCCGCGGTGCCGTTCTCGCTGACCGACATGCTCGTCCCGTTCGTCGCCCCGTACCGGCCGCTGTGGGTCGGAATCGGCCAGCTGACGCTCTACCTGGTGGCCGTGGTGCTCGCCAGCTTCTACCTGCGCCGCCGGATCGGGCAGCGCTCGTGGCGGCTCCTCCACTACCTGACGTTCCTCTCGTTCGCCGGCGCGACTGCCCACGGGATCCTCTCCGGAAGCGACAGCGGAACGGCGTGGGCCTGGTGGAGCTACGTCGGGGCGACCGCGCTCGTCGTCTTCCTGACCGGGTACCGGGTCGTCACCGGGATCGTGGCCGCTCGCGAGCGCGCTGCGCGGCCGGCGCCGGGAACCGCAGTGCCCGGCGCGGCGCCACTCCGGGCACCGGGAACCGTCGCGCTCGGCGCGCCGCCGCGGGCGCCCGGGTCGGCGCAGCGGCCGGCTCCTTCGTCGAGCCCACGACCCGCACCTGCGCTGTCGCCGCTCGACCTTCGCGCGCCTCATCGCCCGGTCGCGGGCGTGCCGGAGGGCGCGCAGCCAACTTCCTGACCGGTTGGCGCGGGGCGGCGCCACCCCCCGGTGCGGGCGCCACGCCCCGGCCCGCCGCTCCGCGCCCCCGGGCAGATGCGGTTTGCCCCGGGTAGGCGCGGTGTCGCTGGGTAGACGCCGCCCCCCCGGACGCAACCCGCGCGGCTCGCCGGGAGCACTCAAGCGGACCGGGGGCGACCTCACACGAGGATCCGCGAATCGTCCGGAGGCACGAGGCCGGCGGCGAGCGCCGACCAGGCGGTCCGGGCATCGGCCGGGAACGCGGCCACGAACTCGGGCCGAGCGAAATGCACCACCTCCCGATTCGTCCGCGTATCGGACACCACGAGCACGAGGCGATCGGCGGCACCGTCCCGGCGCTTGGCGGCGACCCGCCGGAGCAACGCCTGGACGTCACGCAGGCGCGTCTCGGCCTCGATCGCGACGACCCGTCCATCCCGAACGAGCACCCCATCCCACGCCCTGGGATCGCCGGGCGCCCCGATCGAGACCTCGGGTCGCCACCGCCATCCGGGTCCGATCCGCTGGCGGAAACGCGCCAGCAGCCGGATGTGGGCGGCGTCCCGGATCGGCGGACCCGCGGGGTAGGCGCGGAGCGCAAGGTCCAGACCGACCGCCGCGAGGATGGTGGAGACCCGCTCGACGGAGACTCGGGGCGCCCGGCCGCCCTCGATCCGGCTCACCGACGATCTCGACGTCCGAGCGGCCCGCGCAACCGAAGCCTGGCTCAGCCCCGCCCCGAGTCGAGCGTTCATCGCCTCACGGCCGATCTCGACGAGGACGTCGCGCGCCCGACGCCTGCCCCGATCGGCTGGACTCTCTCTCGATGCCACGCGTCGATCATGCCGACTGGCGCTTATCCGGGGATCCACGCGGCATTCCATTCGGCTGACCGCCCCGGTTCCGCTCCTCCGCACCCGGAGCCGCGCGTGCACGGATTGCGCACTACAACCGGCGGCCCAGCCGGGCGGGTCCATCCTGCGTCACCGGACGGACCAGGCAACCGGCGAACCGCTGATGTGGTCACAGGGTGCACCGAAACGCCGTGTGGGGCCGTCCCGTCGGTCGCAGTGGTCACCCGGTGCACGCCCGGCGAACGGGGGGGCCGCGCGCCGTGGAAAGGGCCGCGCGACACGGCCGACGCGCCATGCCCCCCCGGGTAGGCGCCGCCCCCGAGACGCTACCCGCGCGGCTCTCCAGGCGCGCGCACGCGGAACGTGGCAGACCAGGCGACGCGCTCGGCCGGCGCGACCATGAGGGCCCGGCCGTTCGCGATCGCCGACGCAACGTCGTCATCCGGCGACGTGGTCGGCTCCAGCGCGTGCTGCGTCCGCGGCGTCGCCGGAGCGGGCGGCCAGCCGCCGTCGTCGAGCCAGAGGCCGAGGTTCGGCGCGATCGGCGCGTACCACGTGAGCTCGAGCGCGGATCCGTCGGGCTGGCGCACCGCCGCGACGCCGGGCAGGCCCTCGCCGCTGACCGAGTCCCAGCTCCCGTAGAGCTCCCAGCCACCGTAAAGCTTGAGCGCGGTCCCGGCCCCGCGTTCGCGGACGAGGTCGAGCGCGATCATCGGCCCGTCGGTGCCCGGGGTCTCCGGCCACGCCACGTGGCCCGGCACCGGCCCGATCGGCACGCCTGCCGCCTGGGTCACCCGCACCGACGCCAGCCCCTCGACCTCGACGCGTGCGCCCGGCTCCAGGGCCAGGAGCGGGTGCATCGACCAGAGGACGGGCAGCTCCCGATCGCCGTGGTTCTCCAGCTCGTACTCGGCGACCAGGCGCGGCCCGTCCAGGCGGAGCCGCCGGATGAACCGGTACGGCCAGTCGGCCCCGCTCCAGGTGGCGACCAGCACCTCGCCCTGTGCCGTCACCTCGGTGGGTCGACCCCATTGGTCGCCGTGGTCGCGCAGGGGCGGGCCGGAGGGGTCGAGCGGGTCGGCGCAGGCGGCGACGGTCGGCAGGCATTCGTCCCAGCCGAACGCGGCCTCGCCGTCGTAGACCGCATCGCGGCGGGCCCACGCGGCGGGGTCGCCGGGCGGATCGCCGGGCACCAGCCATTCGCGGGCTGCAAAGCGGTCCGCGAACGAGATCACGCGAGCGCCCAGCGTCGGGACGACGATGACCTTGACCCGGTCGTTGTCGAGCGAGATGGTCTGGAGCGACCCGAAGGATGGGCCCGGTCCGATCACGTGTTCCTCCCGATCGCAGGACGACCTTCGACGACGCTCCCGGCTCCGCGCGCGGTCGACGCGATGCGCGCTTCCATGGATTCGCGGGCCCCGGCCGGATCAGCACGTCCGATCGCCTCGACGACGGCCAGCGCGCGCGTCCCGACCCTGGGCCTCGACTCCACCAAACCCTTCGCCGCCCGGACCTTGATCGCCTCGCGCACGACGGTTCGGCTGACCCCGAGCTCCTCGGCGAGGTCGGCTTCGGGCGGCAGCGTCTGCCCCGCCGCGAGGTCGCCGCGGACGATGCGCAGGCCAAGGGCATCCACGACGACGCGATGGAGGCCGCGGCGCGAGCTGATGCCGGACGGTGCCGGGATGGTCATACGGTGCGAAGGTAGAACGCCGGGCGGCGCGCCGCTCGACGGTTTCGCGCAACCACCTGCGCGAACGCCGACGGCGATGCCGGGATGACGCGCCAACTGGGGCACGTCGTGTTGCGCGCTGATGCACCATGCCGCCATGCCGCCCGCTCGTCCGGCCGCTGACTTCCCCGTCCGCCTCCTGGCGCCGCTCCCGATCGTCGTGCTCGCGTCGGGCGCCGCGATCCCGGTCCTGCGGCCCGTGGCCCTCGCCGTCCTGGCCGCGGCCGCGGTCGCGATGGCGGTCCGCGGGCATGCCCGCACCCCGACTGGGCGTGGCTGGCTCGCCACGCTCCCGGCCGCCGTCGGGTTGACCTGGGCGGCGCTCGCCGGAACGCCGATGCCCCTTCCGGACGCGCTCCACTGCGGGGACCTGCTCTCGCCGCCCACGGTCACGCGCGTCGTCCAGGCGCTCCTCGTGCTGGGCACGCTCGCGCTCGTCGGTCGGATCGCGGGCGACCGGGCGGCGCTGCGGCTCCGGCTGCCGGCAGATCGTCGCGTCACGGCGCTGGCGATCATCGCCCCGTTCGTGCTGGTTCCGGGCGCGCTCTGGATCGGGCCCCTCGTGGCCCGGCCGTTCTTCGGCGACGTCGGGCTCGGCACGGGAGACCTCCGGGCACTCGTCCCGGCTGTTGCGTTCGCCGTCGCGAACGCCTCGCTCGAAGAGGCGGCCTATCGGGGCGCCCTCCTGGGCTGGTCGACGCCGGCCCTGGGCATCGCCGGCGCCGTGCTCGGCCAGGCGGTCGTGTTCGGATTCGCCCACCTCGGGGCGGACGTGTCCGGCCCCGCGCCGCTGCTCTGGCTGGGCATGGCCGCATCAGGCGTCGTCGCGGGCTTGGTGGCGGTGCGGTCGCGATCGCTGCTGCTCCCGTTCACGGTCCACGCCGCGTTCGACGTTCCGCTCTACTACGCGTTCGCCTGCCGGCTCACGACGTGAGCGGCGACCTGGAGCTGACCTGGCCGGGCAAGTACCTTCCCGACGGGTCGCGGGCCGGGCCGAGCCGGGCGGTTGAGCCGCTTCGCGTGATCGAGCGGTTCCCGGCGGCGAACGCCACGACGGCGGGGCGGCTGGTCGCAGGCGACAACCTGCGGACCCTGCCGGCCCTTTTGGCCGAGTTCGCAGGCCGGGTGGACCTCGTCTACCTGGATCCCCCGTTCGGCACCGGCGACGCATTCCACGTGCGAGATCGCGCCGGCGATCGGGCGAAGCGGTTCGACCCGGGTGCCCGGCCCGGGCCCGACGCCGCGCCGCGACACGGGCCAGCCGCCGGGCTCCGCCACGCGCCGGCCGCGTACGCCGATCGTGAGCCGGGCGGGCTCGGCGGATTCATCGCGATGCTCGCCCCGCGCCTGGAGCTGATCCGCGACCTCCTCGCGCCGACAGGCTCCTTCTACCTCCACCTCGACGCACGCACCGTCCACGCGGCGAAGCTGCTCTGCGACGAGATCTTCGGGGCGGCGGGCTTCCGCAACCACCTCGTCTGGGTCTATGCGGGTCGCGAGCTCGCCCGCCGGCGCTACAACGCGAAGCACGACGACATCCTCTTCTACACGCGCGGCCGGACCTGGACGTTCCATCCCGAGCGGATCCTCGAGCCGCTCCGCGAGAGCTCGCGCCGGGCGCTCTCGCGGCACGTCGACGACGCCGGGCGCCCCTTCGTCATCCGTTACCGCGAGGGCGGCGGATTCGCCCCCATCGACCAGCCCGGGCGGACGTATCGCCAGCTCGTCCCCGCCGGGACGCTGCCCCGCGACTGGTTCACGGCGGACTTCGCCCGCAAGTCGCAACGGACGGGCTACCCCACCCAGAAGCCGGAGGCCCTCCTGGCGCGACTCATCGCCGCGTCGAGCGAGCCGGG
>JADGQH010000260.1 GCA_017881985.1 Chloroflexota bacterium
GCCGCGATCGGCGCCCGCACCGAATCCCTGTTCCAGCGCGCCGGCGCCCTGAAGGACGGGCATTTCCTGCTCAAGTCCGGCCGCCACAGCGAGCGTTACCTGGAGAAGTTCCTGCTCCTGCAGGACCCGGCCATCACGAGCGAGCTGTGCTCGCTCTGGGCGGCTGCGGCGCGCGGCGCGGACGGCCGGGCGATGGTGGAGGTGGTGGCCGGGCCGACGACGGGCGGGATCGTGCTCGCGTTCGAGACGGCGCGCCAGCTCGGCGTGCGCGGCATCTTCGCCGAGGAGGTTCGCGGCGCCGACGGGACGACACGCCGCGAGTTCCGGCGCGGCTTCCGGATCGAGCCGGGCGAGCGGGTCCTGCTGGTGGACGACATCCTCACGACGGGCGGCTCGCTGCTCGCCATGCTGCCGCCCGTGGAGGCGGCCGGCGGCGAGATCGTGGCCTGCTTCGTGATGGCCGACCGCTCGGGCGGAACCGCGGTCCTCGTCTCGCCCGGGACCGGGCGGCGCTATCCCGTCCAGGGCCTGTGGCAGCTCGAGATCCCGACCTTCGAACCGGGCGAGGGCTCCTGCCCGGGCTGTGCCGCGGGCACACCGCTCCACGCGCCGGGGAGCACGGGCGCTGCGAGCGCCTGAGGTTCAGCGCGGGACGCCGCCGGGCGCCTGGGGCGCTGCCAGGCGCCCGGGGTCAGCGAGTCGCGGCGGTCGGGGTCTTCGGCTTCTTCGGCTTCGGCGGACGCTTTGGTGTCTTGTCGCCCATGTGGTTCCTCCTTGCACGCGAGTGTACGGGGCGGGCCCCCACGCTGCCAACCCGAGGCTACCAGCGCTGGTGGACGAGCGGCCTGACGCGTTCCCGGTAGAGGCGCGCGATCTGCTCCATCGTAGCGGCCGGGAGCGGGGCCAGGTCCGCGGCGGCGGCGTTCGCGCGGGCCTGCTCGGGCGTCTTCGCTCCCGGGATTGCGGCCGTGACGGCTTCCGACATGAGGATCCAGCGGAGCGCCATCTGCGCCAGCGTGGCGTCCGTCGGCACGAGCGAACGGAGCTGCTCGACGACGGCCAGGCCCGTCTCGTAGTCGACGCCCGCGAACGTCTCGCCCACGTCGAACGACTCGCCGTGCCGATTGAAGCGCCGATGGTCTGACTCGTCGAAGACCGTCGCCTTCGACAGCTTGCCGGTGAGGAGCCCGGAGGCGAGGGGAACCCGGGCGAGGACGCCGACGTCGCGGCGCGCCGCCTCGGCAAGGAAACGCTCCGCCGGCCGCTGGCGGACGATGTTGTAGATGATCTGGACCGAGGCGACGCCCGGGAACTCGATGGCCTTGAGCGCCTCCTCGACGCGTTCCACGCTCACCCCGTAGGCGGCGATTGCGTTGGCAGCGACGAGGTCGTCGAGTGCCGCGAAGATCTCCGGGCGGTAGTAGATCGCCGTCGGGAGGCAGTGGAGCTGCACGAGGTCGAGGCAGTCGACGCCCAGGTTGTCGCGGCTCCGGTCCACCCAGCCGCGGAACGCCTCGGGCGTGTAGCCGGCCAGGTCGAGGGGCGCCCGCCGGCCCATTTTCGTGGCGACGAAGAGCGACTCGCCGCTCCGCTCCCGGAGAAGCTGCCCGATGAGCCGCTCGCTGCGCCCGTCGCCGTAGACGTCGGCGGTGTCGAAGAGAGTCACGCCCGCATCGGCAGCCGCATGGAGCGCGCGAAGGCTGTCGGAATCGTCGACGCCGCCCCAGTCGCCCCCGATCGCCCATGCGCCGAAGCCGATCGTGCTGACCATGCGCCCGGTCCTGCCGAGCCGTCGAAGTTCCACGTTCGCTCTCCTCCCGGGTTGCCCCCCCGCAAGGATAGGGCCGCGGGAACGGCGTGGACGACTCGCACCGCGGGCGCCCGATCGGAGGGGAGCGACGCGCCGGCGCGCGCGAGCGCATCATCTCCGCATGCGACGCTGGAACGGCTGGGGCGACGACTCCATCTCCGATCCCGTTCCAGCCACCGGGGCGGCCACCCTCGCGCGCCTGGTGGGTGAGGGGACCCCGCCGCCACCAGCGGCGCTCGCCGACGTGGTCGCCGCGATCCCGCCGGGCCGGCTTCCCGCGCATCCGTCGGTCGTCATCGACGCGGAGACGCGGCTGCGTCACGGACGCGGCCAGAGCCTCCCCGACTGGCTCGCGCTCCGGACCGGCCGCCCAGGCGCGGTCCCCGACGGCGTCGCGTTCCCGGCGGACGGTGCCGAGGTTCGCGACCTTCTCGCGTACGCGGAGGTGGCCGGGGCACGGGTGATTCCGTACGGCGGGGGCACGAGCGTGGTGGGCGGCGTGACCCCGGGCGACGACGGTGCCCCGTGGCTGACCATCTCGCTTGCGCGGCTCGCCGGCATGCGACGCCTCGACGCGGACGGCCTCCTCGCGACGTTCGGGGCGGGCACGGTCGGTCCCGACGTGGAGGCGGTTCTCCGTGCGCGCGGCCTGACGCTCGGGCACTTCCCGCAGAGCTTCGAGTACTCGACCGTGGGCGGCTGGGTCGCGACGCGGAGCTCCGGCCAGCAGTCGGTCGGCTTCGGTCGGATCGAGGCGCTGTTCGCCGGCGGGACGCTGGAGGCGCCGGCCGGGACGCTGGAGATGCCGCCGCACCCGGCATCGGCAGCCGGCCCGGACCTCCGCCAGCTCGTGCTCGGTTCGGAGGGCCGGCTCGGGATCGTCACGGAAGCCGTGCTGCGGGTCGCGCCGCTCCCCGCCGTCGAGATCTTCCCGACCTTTTTCCTGCCGGACTGGGAGCGGGCACTCGCGTTCACGCGCGCACTGGCGCGGGCCCGGCTTCCGATCACCATGATCCGCACCTCTACCCCGGCCGAGACCTATACGAACCTTGCCCTGGCCGGGCACGAGACAGTCCTGCGGGCGCTGCGGCGCTACCTGGCGGCACGCGGCGCCGGTCCTGGACGGTGCATGGTCCTGCTGGGATTGGCCGGGCCCCGCCGGCTCGTCCTGGTCACGCTCGCTGCGATCGCGGGGATCGCTCACGACTTTGGGGCGGTGCGCGCTCCCGGGCGTCTCGGGCGGCAGTGGCAGGCGGGCAGGTTCCGCACGCCGTACCTGCGCAACGCGTTGTGGGACGCCGGCTATGCCGTCGACACCCTGGAGACGGCCGTCCCGTGGTCGTCCGTCGATCTGCTCGCACGGGAGCTGGCTCCGGCGCTGCGTGCCGGGCTGGCCGCGGACGGCGAGCGGGTCCACGCGTTCACCCACCTCTCGCACGTCTACCCGACCGGCAGCAGCCTCTACACGACGTTCCTCTTCAGGCTGGCCGACGACCCGGACGTGACCCTCGCCCGCTGGCGGCGGCTCAAGGCGCTTGCGTCCGAGGCGATCGTCCGGCGAGGCGGCACCATCAGTCACCAGCACGGCGTCGGAACGGACCACGCCCCGTACCTCCCGGCCGAAAAGGGGATTCTCGGGATGGAAGTCCTCGCGGACGTCGCCCGCCGTTTCGACCCCGCCGGCCGGATGCATCCCGGGGTCCTCCTGGGGGACGCGTCGTGATCCCGCCCGCCGTCCCCGTGCTCCGGTCGGGCTGGCGCGACGCGGCGTGGGACCGCCTGGAAGGGCCGTGGGACGTGCTCGTCGTCGGGGGCGGGATCAGCGGCGCAGGGGTCGCGCGCCGAGCGGCGCGGGCAGGGCTTCGTGTCCTGCTGGTCGAGCAGCGCGACCTGGCGTGGGGTACGAGCTCGCGGTCGTCGAAACTCGTTCACGGCGGCCTGCGGTATCTGCGCGAGGGCCAGATCGGCGTCGTGCGCGACTCCGTTCGCGAGCGCGAGCGCCTCCTGGTGGCCGCCCCGGGGCTCGTCGACGAGCTGGGCTTCCTCATGCCGACCTACCGGGGCGCGTCGCCGGGCCGCTGGACGTACACCGCGGGCCTCGAGATGTACGACGTCCTGGCAGGCCGCCGGACGCACCGCCACCTGCGACGATCGGAGCTGGAGCTGCTGGCGCCACGCCTGCGGCCGGCCGCGCTCACCGGCGGCTTCCGGTATGCCGACGCGCAGACGGATGACGCGCGCCTCACGTTCCGGGTCGCACTGGACGCGGTCGCGGCCGGAGCAACGGTCCTCACCTATGCCGCGGCGGAGGAGGTGATTCGCGACGCCGCGGGCACCGTCATCGGGGCGCGGGTCCGGGACACGCTCGATCCGGGGCGCGCCGTCGACGTCCGCTCGACCGCGATGGTGAGCGCGACGGGCGCGTGGGCGGACCGGTTGCGCGGCCGGCTCGGGGCGGCGCCGCGGATCCGGCCGCTGCGCGGCTCACACCTGGTCTTCCCCGCCTGGCGCTTCCCGGTCGCGCAGGCCGTGAGCGTCCTCCACCCCGCCGATGGACGGCCCGTCTTCGCGTTCCCGTGGGAGGGTGTCACGCTCGTCGGCACGACCGACGTCGATCACGACGGCGATCTCGACGTCGAGCCCCGCATCTCGCCGGCCGAGGCCGCCTACCTCACCGAGGCGATGGCCGACGCATTCCCGGCG
>JADGQH010000261.1 GCA_017881985.1 Chloroflexota bacterium
TTGCCTGGTGCCAGGCCCAGGCGTCGGGCAGACTCGGCCGTGATGGCGGCCACGAGCTCGTGTCCTCCGTCGATCTCGACGACGACCTCGGCCATGACCGCGCCCTCCGTCACCGCCCGAACGGTCGCCGGGAACTGGTTACGTGCGCTCAGCTTCATGAAGATCACCTCTCGATATCGGGACGATGCATCACCAGACGGACGTCGATCCCGCGGCCGGAATGGCACCCTGATCGCCTGCGGGCGGATCGCTCGCATGGGGCGCGATCATGTCACATCGCCCACGGCGTTCCCCCAGCTCGATGCCATCGGCGAGACCACCGCCTCCGCTCGAGCCTCAGCGGCGACCGACCGGGCGTCAGCCGACGGTCCCGGCCAGCTTCCGGATGGCGGCCACGGCGCGATCGACGTCATCGTCGGTGCTGAACGGGCCCGGTGAGAGCCGGACGGTGCCGCGCGGAAACGTGCCGAGCGTCCGGTGGGCGAGCGGCGCGCAATGCAGCCCGGACCGCACCGCGATCCCGAACGAGCTGTCGAGCGCGGCCGCGACGTCGACGGGTTCCCAACCGTCCAGGGACACCGAGACGGTTGCCACCTGGAGCGCCGGGTCCCGGGTCCCGTGGACCGTCACTCCCGCGACGTCCGCCAGCCCCTGGATCAGCCGGGCGGTCAGGCCCGTCTCGTGTGCGTGGATGGCCTCGCGGCCCCGGCCCCGGAGATAGCGCAGCGACGCGCCCAGCCCGGCGATCCCGACGGTGTTGAGCGTGCCTGCCTCGAGGCCCGCGGGCAGCTCCTCCGGCTGGTGCTCCTCCCCGGATCTCGTGCCCGTCCCGCCCTGCCGCAGCGGCGTCAGCCGGACTCCCGGCGCCACGTAGAGCGCACCCGTTCCGGTCGGTCCGAGCAGCGCCTTGTGCCCGGGGACGGCAAGGAGGTCGATCCCCATCTCCCGCACGTCGATCGGCAGGACGCCCGCGGTCTGGGCCGCGTCCAGCAGGAAGAGCGACCCGTGCTCGTGCGCCAGCGCCGCGGCGTCGCGCGCCGGCAGGATGGTCCCGACGACGTTGCTGGCATGGCACATCGCCACGAGCCGGACCGGGCCGGAGCGGAGTGCGCGGGCCAGGTCGTCGAGGTCGAGGGTCCCGTCCGGCGCGCAGGCGACGCGCGTGACGGTGACGCCGCGCTCGGCCAGGGCGTGGAGCGGCCGGACGATGGCGTTGTGCTCGATGCTCGTGGTGACGACGCGGTCTCCCGGCACCAGCAGTCCCCAGAGCGCCATGTTCAGCGCATCGGTCGCGTTCAGCGTGAACACGACGCGTGCCGCGTCCGGGGCGCCGACCAGCGCCGCGAGCTCCGACCGCGTGGCGGCCACGACCGCGTCGGCCGCCACCGCGAGGGCGTGCCCCGACCGGCCGGGATTGCCGGCGCGGTGCTCCAGGAAGTCGACGATGCTCGCCGCGACGGCCGGCGGCTTGGGCCATGACGTGGCCGCGTTGTCGAGGTAGATCACGGCGTCAGTGGCGGGTGACGGCATCAGGTGCCGACGTACCGCGCGTAGAGCGAGCGGGCGACGGCGAGGTCGGTCGTCCCCTTGATGATCGCCCGCCCGTCGGCGAAGACGGTCATCTCGTGGCCGTCCACCCGGCACCGGACCAGGTAGTCGTTGACCGTGACCGGCCCCGTCACCTCCAGCTTCCGGCCGAGGTCCCCGAGGTCGAGCGCCTGGGCCTGTCCTGGGCTCACCTGGATCGCGTCGCGGCCGCAGAGCGACGCCGTCCTGCTGGTGGCGACCGTGTCCAGGTACTCGAAGCGCCGCTGCCCGCAGCAGGGGCAGTCGGGGTCGCGGAGCCTGCCCTCGGCCTGGAGGTGGTCGTTCGTCCAGACGTCCACGGCGGTCAGCCCGCGACTGCGGTTCTCGCGGTCGCCGACGAGCAGCTTGAGCACCTCCGCGCACTGGATCGCGGCGACCGTGACGATCCCGGCGGCGAGCACCCCGGCCGTCTCGCAGGTCTCCATCGACCCAACGGGCGGCGGCGCGGGGAAGAGGCACCGGAAGCACGCGGTCTCGCCGGGCACGATGGTCATCGACATACCCGTCGACCCGACCGCGCCGCCGTAGACCCAGGGCACGCCCCGCTTCACGCAGGCGTCGTTGACGAGGTAGCGGGTCTCGAAGTTGTCGGTCCCGTCGAGCACCACGTCCGCCGCCGCCACGAGCTCCTCGACGTTTGCGGGGGTCACGTCGGCCACGAACGGTCGGACCTCGACCTCGGAGTTGATGCGGGCGACCGCCCGGGCCGCGGCGACCGCCTTCGGCAGCCCGGCAGCGGCGTCGGCCTCGTCGAACAGCAGCTGGCGCTGGAGATTGCTCAGCTCGACGAAGTCGCGGTCCACGATCGTGATCCGGCCAACGCCCGCGCGTGCCAGGAGGTTCACGCCAGCGGAGCCGAGTGCGCCGCAGCCGATCACGACCACGTGGCCGGCCCGGATCCGCTGCTGCCCGGCCGCGCCGATCCCCCAGAACCGTGACTGCCGGGAGTACCGATCGCCTCCCTCGGGCTCGCCGATTGCCAAGTCGCCTTCCCCTGCAGGGCCGGGTCGCACGCCGTGCTGTGCTGTCAGGAGCATTCTACCCGCGGGCTACCCTCGAATCCTCCGGGCGAGCGACATATCGAGGTATCATGACCTCCTGCTCCTCACACATCTATGCATCACGCGACGGATGGCCACGTATCGGCCCCAGGAGAGATCACCATGGTTCGAGGCAGGTCGATCCCGAAGGCCGCGCGACGGGCCCGAATGGCAAGCCTCATGGCCGTGGCGCTGGTCGCGGCCGCGGCATGCAGCTCGGGTTCGTCGCCGAGCCCGCAGGTGGGCTCGCCGGCAGCCAGCGCCTCCGCGGCGTCCGCGGCGGCTTCTCCGGCCCCCAGCATCACCGGGTCGAAAGACCTGATCCTCGCCACGACCACGTCCACCCAGGACTCGGGGCTACTGGACGTCCTCGTGCCGGCGTTCGAGCAGGCGACGGGCTACGTCGTCAAGACGGTCGCGGTCGGCACCGGACAGGCGCTCAAGATGGGCCAGGACGGCAACGCGGACGTGATCCTGGTCCACTCGCCGGCCGCCGAGAAGACCTTCATGGATGCGGGCTGGGGGGTCGACCGCCGCCTCGTCATGCACAACTACTTCCAGGTCGTCGGGCCGAAGAGCGATCCCGCCGGGATCCGCGGCATGACATCGGCGGCGGACGCGTTCAAGAAGGTCGCCGCGGCCGGCTCGACGTTCGTCTCGCGGGGTGACGGCTCCGGGACGGAGACCAAGGAGCTGGCCATCTGGAAGACGGCCGGCATCACGCCCAAGGGCAACGCCTGGTACCTGCAGTCCGGGCAGGGGATGGGGCCGACGCTCCAGATTGCATCGGAGAAGGGCGGCTACACGCTCACGGACAACGCGACGTTCCTCGCCAACAGCGCGAAGCTCAACCTCGAGGTCCTCGTCCAGGGCGACCCGGTGCTGCTCAACATCTACCACGTCATCAGCGTGAACCCGGCGAAGTGGCCGAAGGTCAACAGCGTGGGCGCGACCGCCTTCGCCGACTACGTCACCTCCGCAGCCGGGCAGCAGCTCATCGCGGGCTTCGGCTCCCAGTACGGCGGGACGCTCTTCGTGGCGGACGCCGGGAAGGCGGAGAGCGACGTCAAGTAGGCCTCGCCATCGATGAGCGACCGCCAACCGGGTAGGCTTCGCCATCGATGATCGGATCGCTCGCCGACGGGGTCCAGCAGCTCCTCGCCGGCCTGGGCGGCGCCGACCTCGTCGAGATCACCCTCCTCTCGCTGGGCGTGTCGGGCCTCGCGACCGCCATCAGCCTGCTGATCGGGCTTCCGCTCGGGACGTGGCTCGCCCTCTCGCGGTTCCGGAGCCGCGGGCTCGTGCTCAGCGTCGTCAACACTGGCATGGCCCTGCCGCCCGTCGTGGTCGGCCTGTTCGTGGCGTTCCTGCTGTGGCGCAGCGGCCCGCTGGGTGACCTCGGCCTGATCTACTCGCCGTCGGCGATGGTGATCGCCGAGGTGGTCATCGCGACGCCGGTCATCCTGGGCCTCACCGTCGCGGCGCTCGGACAGCTGGATCCACGGCTGCGCCTCCAGCTCATGGGTCTCGGGGCGTCGCGCTGGCAGACGGTGTGGTGGCTCTGGCGGGAGGCGCGGCTGCCGCTCCTCGCGGCCTTGATGGCCGGCTTCGGGAGCGTGATCTCCGAGGTCGGCGCGGCGATGATGGTCGGCGGCAACATCCTGCACCAGACCCGGGTCCTCACCACCGCGATCGTCGTCGAGGTGGGCCGCGGCGAGTTCGAGAAGGCGGTCGGGCTCGGGATCGTCCTTCTTGCCCTCGCCTTCGCCGTGAATGGCGTCCTCACCTGGGCACAGCAGCGCGGTCCCGGGCGCCAGGACGCGAGCCGGTGACCGGCATGGTCGAGATTCCCGG
>JADGQH010000262.1 GCA_017881985.1 Chloroflexota bacterium
CGTGCCCCGAGTGCTCGCCCATCGGCAGGCAGCGCTCGGCGATCGTATAGGCCAGGGCGAGCGCCGCGAGCGCCCCGACGACGACGCTGACCTCGACGAGCGACGGCACGTAGGTCGCGAACGGGGAGGACTTCACGCCGGCGACCGCCGTGCTCGGCGCGACCTGGCCCGCGAACACGAAGATCGCCCGGTCGGCGAAGAGCCCGACCATGGCCAGGCCCGCGGCAGCGGCGAGTCCGGCGGGCGTCCGCGTCCGGGGCAGCACCAGGAGGACGATCGGCGCCGCGAGCCCCAGCAGGACCCGGAGAACCCAGAACGGCAGCGCAAGGGGGCCGACGAGGATCGCGGCCGTCGCGTCGGACAGGCCCGGGACGTCCCCGTAGAGCCCCCACGCGATCTGCCAGCCGACGACGAGCACCGTCACTGCGAGGGTGATCGTGAGCAGGAGCCGGATCGCGGGGATCGCGAGCCGCTCGGCGCGCTCGTAGCCCGCGAGGCGGAACCGGTGGACGCCGTAGAAGACGATCCCGAGCAGCGCCGTGCCGGAGAGCAGCGCCGCCGACACCATCGCCGGGGGCGTGAACGCACCGTGCCAGTAGGGGCGGGAGGCGAGGACCCCGAAGACCGCGCCGAGGGTGGTCGGGGCGACGATCGCGGTGATCGAGGAGAGGACGCAGGCGATCCGGTGGATCCGCCAGCGCCCCGTGAACATGCTCGCCACCTCGATGACGAGGAACACGAGGTATGCGCCGTAGAACACGCCCATCCACCACATCGGCGAGCGGAGCGATGGGCTCAGGACCGCCCCGAAGACCATCCGGACCGGGAAGTGGAGATCGAGCGCGATGATCCCGAACGCGGTCACGAGGCAGAGCAGGGCCAGGATCGCGTGGCGCTTCTCGAGCGGGATGAACATCTCGATCCCGAAGACCGTGCCCAGCGACGACGCGAGGCAGAGCCCGCTCGTGGTGATCGCGAAGAAGACGTAAGCGGCGATCAGGATCCCCCACTCGAACGAGGGGCTCGTGCCCAGGACCTCCCAGCCCGGCGGGATGCTCAGGACGGCACCGACGGCACCGACGAGGCAGAGCAGGATGAGCACGCCGTACCACGCTCGCAGCGGCCGCGGCATGGCGCCGATCGCGCGCCGCAGCCCGGCTGCGAGCACCCGCGGGTCGGCGCTCAGGTCCCGGCCGGCCATGCGGACCGACATCAGTCCACCTCGCCTTCGAGGCCCGTGTAGAAGACGCGCGGCCGCGTCCCGAGGGCAGTCTTCATGGCCCGGACGCGCTTCTCCTTCAGGGCAACGCTCACCGGGCTTGCCGGGTCGTTGCGGTCACCGAAGATCCTGGCGTTGACGGGGCAGACCTCGGCGCAGGCCGGCAGCAGGCCGCGCGTGATCCGGTGGTAGCAGAAGGTGCACTTGTCCGCGATCCCGGGCACGCCCTTCGGCGTGGTTTCGCCCGCCGGGACCATGTACCGGGCGCCGTACGGACAGGCGATCAGGCAGTAGCCGCAGCCGATGCAGCGCGTCTCGTCCACGAGGATGACCCCGTCCTCGGTTCGGTAGGTGGCGCTGACCGGGCAGACCCAGGTGCACGGCGGGTTCTCGCACTGCATGCACAGCCGGGGGACGAAGTAGGCATTCCTCACGGCCCCGGCCGCTGCCGGGACAGCCTCCTCGACCGGCACGCCGTGCCCGCCGCCCTGGGGCGAGCTCACGGAGACGGTCCAGTCATCCGCCTGAACGTGCAGCTCCACCCACGTCCGATTGAGCTCGGGTTCGGGCGGGACGTGGTTCTCCTGCTTGCAGGCTTCCACGCAGCGACCGCACCCGATGCACGTGGTCGTGTCCATGACGAACGCCCAGTCGTGGGCGGACGGGTCGTACGACCCACCGGCCGGGTTCGGCTCGGCAGCGCGGACCACGTCGGTGGATTGCCCGAGCCCGCTCCCGAGGAGCTGCGCCCCGCAGACGGCGGGCACGGCGGCAAGGCCGAGCTGCAGGACGCGCCGGCGCGACAGCGTCGTCGATCCGCGCCCGGGTTCGGTCGAGTCGGTCTTCATCGTCTCCCTCATGGCCTGACGACGACCGCGGCCGGCCGCGAGTGGCACGTCCGGCAGACCGCGTCGCTCGATTCGACGTGCCCGGCCGGGACGGGCTTGAGGCCGCCGGGCACGTGGCAGGTCACGCACGCGGGAAGCCGGTCGAGCGAGTGCGGGATGTCGGGTGGACGCAGCGCCTTCGCGTCGTGCGGGTCGTGGCACCACAGGCAGGAGGCTCCCGCATAGTGCGCGGCCAACTCCACCTGGGGGAACGCGAGCGGCCGGCCGGTCACGCGCGCATGGCACGTCGCGCAGATCCCGTCCGGCACCCTGGCGATGACGACGGAGCCGGCCGGCGCATCCGGGGATGTCTCGGCCGCATGGGCGCGAAGCGGGCCGTGGCAGCTCTCGCAGACGACGGCCTCGTGTGGGGATACGACCCAGTGCGCGTATTCCGTCTCGTGGCAGCGCTGGCAGAGCGTCGAGTCGGCGTACGCCGGCGTCAGGGCGGCCCAGCTGCGGGCATTCTCCTGCGGGTGGAACCCGTACTCGGCATAGAAGATCGAGAACGCCGCACCGAGCACCACCAGCACCACGGCCAGTCCGGCGATGAGGGCCGCGCCGCCCACGATCACCTTGACCATGCCGACCCGGCTCGACGGGCGGAGACGGCGAAGCGCGGACCGGATGGCGTCGGTCCGACCATCGCCGAGGGCGCGACGGATGCGGCTCACAGCTCTGTCGCCCGGGCGATGCCGTGCCGGAGCGTGCCATCCGCGCTGGGCCCATCGGTCGAGATCGAGGCGCTCGACCAGGTCTCGCCGCGGCCGAGACAGCGAAGGGCCGCCAGCACGTCACCGGGCGAAGCTTCGCGGGAGAGCAGGCCGTGGGCACCGGTTTCCGTCGCCGGAGAGCGGTCTTCCCCTCCACACCGCGACTCGATCGCCAGGATGCGCGCGGCAGGTCGAGCGGCCCGGATCGCCCCGATCGTCCCGTCCGACGGGGAGTCTGTGCGCGGCGAGGTCGGCACGTCGATGACCACGACGTCGGGGGCGAGCCGGGCGACCTCGTCGGCCACCCGGTCGCGGCGTTCGACGACGCCGGCGACGCGCAGGTCCGGGACCTCACCGATGACGGCCCGGTACCCGGCGGCGAGCAGCGGGAATCCGGTGATCGCGATGACGATCCCCAGCGTCGGTGCGTGACCGCCGGCAGAGCCCACCCGGACGGCGTCGACCGCCGGGACCGCGGCAGCGCTCCTCGCGATGCGATCAGCCATGCGTCGCCGTGCGACGTGCCCGGCGCCGGAGGACGAGCGCCCAGAAGACGGGCGTTGCCGCGAGGACGATGGCCGCCACCGCCACGCCCGCCGCGGCCGCTTCCCTCCCGAAGGCGAACAGGAGCCCGTACGAGATCACGAAGAAGGCCATGAAGACACAGCCCATCGAAACGACGGTCAGCACGAGCCACGGCCCCGCCAGGGCGCGCATGCCGACGCCGGGAATGCGCAGCAGGGCAATGCCGAGGATCAGGAGCCAGGCAAGGATCGCTGCCAGCACTCCAAGGCTGTCCATCCCGCGCGTCCTCTCTCCTGATCCGATTCCGAGCCGCCCCGATCCAGCCAAGTCTGGGAGCCGACGCACGCAACCGACATCGCATCGACGGGTCGCCGGCCGGCCACCTCCGCCGTGAATCGGGCCGACGGCCGTCGGAACGGGGCAACGGGCGTCGGGCTGCATGCGGCGCCCGGGCCGCGCCACGGAGCGGCGGCGAAACGCGGACCGGGTGCGGATCGCCGACGGCCCGCCGGCGGCGGGCTCCGGAGCTCAGGATTCGCCGTGGCGCCCGGGTTGCGCTCCGAGCGTGACGAGGTGCTCGGCGCCGTGCTGGAGCTCGCGCCAGAGCGACTCGACCGTGGCGAGCGTGTCGCAGTCGGCCGCGGACTTGTCCGTGCGCAGGCGCGCGATCCGGGGGAAGCGCAGCGCGAATCCCGACCGGTGACGGGCGCTCCGCATGATCACGTCGAAGGCCACCTCGACGACCACGGTCGGCTCCACGGTGCGGTATCGCCCGTGGCGGGTCAGCGTGTGATCTTCGAACCAGCGCGTCCGCTCCGCGATCTCGGCGTCGGTCAGGCCGCTGTAGGCCTTGCCGATCGTGACCAGCGCGCCCGTCGCGTCGTCGCGCACGGCGAACGTGTAGTCGGAGAGGACGCCGTGGCGCTTGCCGTGACCGCCCTCGACGCCGACCACGACGCAATCGAGGGTCGCCAGCGCCTTCTTCATCTTCAGCCAGCCGAAGCCACGCCGGCCCGGCGCGTAGACGCTCGTCGGGTCCTTGACCATGAGGCCCTCGTTCCGGCGTTCGCGGGCAGCCGCGAAGACCGTCTCGAGCTCGTCGGCCGAGCC
>JADGQH010000263.1 GCA_017881985.1 Chloroflexota bacterium
CCCGGCTCGGCCGCGCCGATCCGCTCGCGAAACGCGGCAAGCTCCTCGTCCGCCACGAGCGCGGTCGACTCGGTCGCCATGTCAGCCGCCCCCCGCGGCGCCGGGCGTGGCGGGCGTCTCCCCACCGGGCGTGACCGGCGCCCCATCGCCCGGTTCCGCCGGCGCGCGCCCGAGCGCCCAGCCGACGAACGGGCCCGCCAGCAGCCCGAAGACGAGCAGCGTGACGACCACGATCCCGAAGGTCAGCGTCTGGACCGCTGCCCGATCGGGCAGGCCGGCGGGAAGGGCGAGCGCGAGCGCCACCGTCACCGAGCCTCGCAGGCCCGCGAACGAGAGCACGTGGAGCCAGGCGAGCGGGACGACGCTCGGACCCTCGGGCCCCGCGAGCGACCAGCGCGCACCGGCGGCCGCACGAACGCTGCTGGCGAAAGACGGCCGCCCGCGACGAGCGCGCTCGATGACCCGCTCGCCCAGGCCGAGCAGCCCGTAGACGGTGAGAAGCCGCGCGACGAGGACCGCGGCAACGCCAACCGCCACCGGGCCGGCGTCGGCGAGAAGGCGAGGCAGCGGGATCGCCGCGCCGACGACGAGGAAGATGAGCGCCGCGAGCACGAACGCGGCCACCTCCCAGACTTCGTCGAGGGCCTGCTCGGTCTCGGCCGTCAGAGCGACGCGACGGCCGTAGGTTCCCACGACGAGGCCCGCGACGGCCGTCGCGATGATCCCCGACTCGCCCAGGCCGTCGGCGATGACGGCCGCCCCGTACGCACAGGCGATGGTGATCGTCGCCTCGAGAACGTGATCATCGATGGTGCGCAGCACCTGCACCGTCACGAACCCCAGCACCCCGCCGATCAGGGCGCTGATGGCGAGCGTCGTGACGAAGAAGATTGCCGCGTCCCCGGCGCCGAGGCCGCCCGTCACGATGCGCAGCGCGACCACGAAGATGACCAGGCTCGTCCCGTCGTTGAGGAGGCTCTCGCCTTCCACGAGGGTCCGCAGCCGGTCCGGAGCGGCCACGCGTCGGAACGTGGAGACCACGGAGGCCGGATCCGTGGCGCAGACCATCGCGCCGACGAGGAGGCCCGACCCCAGCGAGATGCCGGTGCCCAGGTGGACCACCACGGCGACGACGAGCGCGGTCAGGATCACGCCGGGGACCGCGAGCACCACGACCCGCGAGACGGCCCAGCGGAACGGCTCGAGCGGCGTCCGGAAGGACGCCTCGAAGATGAGCCCCGGGAGCAGCACGGCCAGCACGAGGTCCGGGGTGATCCCGCGCGCAGCCTCCGGGAGCACGTATCCCGCGGCGAGGCCGAGCAGCACCAGGCCCACGGCGTAGGGCAGCCGGATCCGCCGCGCGACCACGCCCACCACGGAGGCCGCTGTCACGAGGAGGACGAAGACGCGGATCGCGTCGACCGGGCTGCTCTCCATCCGCGGAGTGTGCCGTGTCGGGGCGGCGGGCGCGACGCCTGCCGGTCATCGGCAGCCCGCCGCGCGATCGCCCCGCTGCCAGCGCGATGCGATACTCCCCGATATGGCATCGGGGATTGCGTCGGGGCCGGTGGATATGCGCCCGGATGGGCTCGTCGGCCGCCCGACGCGCAGGCGGAGGGGCGTCCTTCGACGGGCCCTCCGACGCCAGGTCTCCCATCTTCGCGACCGGCGCCGGTTGATCGCGATCCTCCTGCTCGCGCTGGCCGGCGGGATCGGCCTGGCCGGGATGTTCGCGCGCGGGGAGCTTGCCGGCGTCGACGCACGGGCCTACTGGGCCGCCGTCCGGATCTGGCTCAACGGCGGCGATCCGTACCACCCCGCGAGCCCGTTCATGCCCTACGTCTATGCGCCGTGGCTGCTTCCGGTCTTCGCGCCGTGGGCGCTTCTCCCGTGGGACGTGGCGTGGTTCGTCTGGCGGGGCGGGACGATCGTGCTGCTCCTGTGGACCGTTGCGTGGGCGTATCGCCGCCATCCGCTTGCGACGGCCGTGACAGCGCTCCTGCTCGCGTTCCCGGCCTTTGCGAACCTCGACACCGGGAACATCAACCTCGTGCTCGTCCTGGTCCTGTGGGGGGCCCGGTTCACGCGTCCGCGGACCGGCGGCATCCTCTGGGCCCTGGCCGTCGCCATGAAATGGATCCCCATCGTCTTCCTGCCGATCCTTGCCCCGAAGGCACGCCTGCACGGCGTGGTGTTCCTTGCCGTCGCCGCGCTGCTGACGCTCGCCACGTTCCCGCTCACGCTGGTCCAGCTCTCCGTCCTGTTCGCCCTCCCCCGGCCGGCGCGCCTTGACTACCTCGTCTTCCTGTGGGCCCTCGTCCCATCGCTCTGGCTCAAACCGGACCCGGGCTGGTTCCTGCGGCCCGCGACGTGGCGGGCGTGGGCTGCGCGGCTGGTCGCCACGTCCCGCGCCTGGCGCGGCCGTCCGCGCGGACACGTCGACCCGGCTTCGGGTCGCCCGAGCCACCGGCTGCGCGCGGCAGCGCGCGGATTCTTCGGCCTGGCTGCCTGACCGGGAGTTGATAGCCGCCCGGCGACCGAACGCCGGGACCCCGTCCCGGCCACCCGCCGCCGGGACTTCGACTCAGAGAGCGGCGACCTCGCCGTCACGGACGACCCGCCGCTCGCGCGCGCCCGGGGCGACCAGCCGGAAGAATGAGCGATCGATCGAGTAGGCGGCCGTGGACAGGACCCGGAAGCGCCCAAGGCGGAAGCCGAAGACCGGGTTCTCGGCGTTGCCCGCGTAGTGCCAGGACGATCCATCGGGAAGCAGGAGCGCGAAGTTGGCCGGTCCGCCGAAGGCCGCGTGCAGGGCGGCGAGCAGGGCGCCCGGCGACCGACCGCTTGTCGCCGATGCCTCCCACGCATCCTCGAGCCAGCGCGCGCCGACCTCCGAATCCGCCCGGCCGTGAAGTCGTCCCTGCAGCTCATACGCGGGCCGGTGCGCGCGATGGTCGCGCAGCTCGCCGTTGTGGCTGAACGCGAAACGCCCGGCCGGGTCGGCGAACGGCTGCGTGTCGGCCAGGCTCACGGTGCTGAGCTTCGACGGCCGCCGCAGGTGAACCAGGGCGGCAGTCGTCGTCTCGCGACCCACCGCTTCGCGCTCCGGGTCGTCACGGAACGCCGAAGTGGACCGGTGGGTTGCGAGCCCGCCATCGGCGGTCACCCACGAAGCGCCCCACCCGAACCCGGCGATCCCGTACTGCTCGAGCCGCCTGGCCATCTCCCACAGGTCGGCGAGCGCGAACGGCTCGTCGGCCCGGACAGAGAGCTGCTCGCACATCGCCGCGCATTCTAGGCTCGGTCGAAGGGCGAGGGCCGAGCGGACCTCGCGGCAGGCTCCGTCGAGCTGCCGGGTTAGCGCCCCGCGCGAGCGAGTGGGTCGGGCCCGCGACCGCCCGACGGGCGGAGCGCCAGGCCGCGATACCCGGCGACGAACCCGGCAGCCACGAGCCGATCGCGCCACGGGTTTGCCGGCCCGAGGGGCTCCCCGTCGACCCGGCTCACGACAAGCTCCCGAAGCCGGCCGTCCACAACGAGCATCCGCAGCGCGGCGAGCGCGGGACCCAGCCGCTCGGCACCGTCGGCGGCCGGGAAGCTGACCAGGCTCTTGCCGCCGCGCTCGACGTAGAGGACGGCCGCGCCGTCGACGAGCACGACGTAGGCGCCGGCAGCGCGCTGGAACGGTCGCCGGTCGGCTGCGTCGCGGCGCGGCCAGGCAAGGGCCGCGCCGTACGGCTGGGCCGGATCGGCGGCCGCGAGCAGGTCGACGCGTGGGCCGGCTCCGTCCGCCTCGCGAACGGCCCGCAGCCGATCGATGGCGCCTGCGAGCGCGAACTGGGCTGCCCCCAGACCGTCGACGAAGTAGCCGCGTCGAATCCGTCCTGACTCCTCGAGCGCCCGGAGGACGGGGTAGATGGCGGCAAAGCCGCCTTCAACGCCCTCGGCAATCACGGCCTCGCGCGTGACGACGCCGTGGCGATCGAGCAGGGCAAGCGCGAGCGCGTGGAGCCGCTGGGTCGCGGTCGAGGCCGTGACCCCAGCCGTCGCCGCGCCGACGCCCGCAGCGGGCGGCGCGGCCTCGGCCCCGCCCGGCCCCGCGGCGCCGATTGCCGATGCCTCAGGCCCCGCGGCGCGGATTCCCGCAGCGTCCGCTTCGACGAGCGACCAGCGGCCCGCAGCCTCGGGCGGGCCGAGCGTCGCGAGCCGTCCCAGCCGCGGGCGCCGGTCCCTGCCCGGGCGTTTCCAGCGCAGCGCTCGCAGCGGCGCGAAGGTGTCGTTGGTCACCTCGCCGGCCCACACCAGGTCCCACAGCGCGTCGAGGACCTCGCGGTCGAGGCCACCGCCGGCGGCGGCGAAGACCTCGCGATAGAACGACGCGCCCCGGCGGACGAGCAGGTCGCGGATCGCGGCGTGGCGAGGCCCGTTGGCTTGATCGGGGA
>JADGQH010000058.1 GCA_017881985.1 Chloroflexota bacterium
GGCTCGGAGCAGCTGTTCGCCGCCTGGCGGACGTTCTTCGAGCGTCTTGCCACGAGCTCCCCGGTCGTGATGGTCTTCGAGGATCACCACTATGCGGACTCCGGCTTGCTCGACTTCGTGGACCACCTCCTGGAGTGGAGCCGGAACGTCCCGATCTACGTCGTCACCCTGGCGCGGCCGGAGCTGCTGGAGAAACGGCCGAACTGGGGCGCGGGAAAGCGGGCCTTCACCTCCATCTATCTCGAGCCCCTCTCGGTCCCGGCAATGCGCGAGCTCCTCGGGGGCCTGGTTCCGGGCCTGCCCGAGGGCGCGGTCCGGGCGATCGTCGAGCGCGCGGACGGCATCCCGCTGTACGCGGTCGAGACGGTCCGGATGCTGCTTGCAGAGGGCAAGCTCGGGCTGGAGGACGGCATCTACCGGCCGATCGGCGACCTGACGACCCTGGCGGTCCCGGAGACCCTCACGTCGCTGATCGCGAGCCGACTCGATGGGCTCGATCCGGCGGACCGCCTCCTCGTCTCCGACGCCGCAGCCCTCGGCCAGTCGTTCACCCTCGCCGGCCTGGCCGCCGTCTCCGGCGTGGACGCCGACGAGCTGGAGCCGCGCCTGCTCGGCCTGGTCCGCCGGGAGCTGTTCACCCAGGAACGCGACACCCGGTCGCCCGAGCGCGGCCAGTACGCGTTCGTCCAGGCGTTGATCCGGGAGGTCGCCTACAACACGCTGGCGCGCAAGGACCGCAAGGCTCGGCATCTGGCCGCGGCCCGGTTCTTCGAGGGGCTGGGCTCGGACGAGCTTGCCGGCGCACTCGCCGGCCACTACCTGGCCGCCCACGCGAACGCCGCCGAGGGCGCCGAAGCCGATGCCCTGGCGGGCCAGGCCCGGATCGCCCTCAAGGCTGCCGCGGAGCGCGCGGCGGCGCTCGGGTCGCACGACCAGGCCGTGGCCCTGATCGAGCAGGCGCTCACCGTGACGACCGATCTCCTCGAGGAGGCGGAGCTGCTCGAGCGAGCGGGTGACTCGGCGACGATTGCCGCCCGCTACGACCCAGCCGAGGCCCTGCTCCGACGCGCGGTGGCCAGCCACCGCGGCCGCGGCGATCGGGTCGGGATCGCCCGCGCGACCGCGGGCCTGGGCCGCACGCTTCTCAGCGCCCGCCGGACGGAGGACGCCCAGGTGCTCCTCGAGGCAGCCGCAACGGAGCTGGCGGACGTGCGTGCCGAGCCGGCGTTCGTCGCGCTCGAGGGGCAGCTCGCCCGCGCCTACTTCCTGCGCGAGGACCATCGCCGCGCGATCGAGGTCGCGGACCGGGTCCTCGAGGCGGCCGAGCACCTGGACCTCGTGCCGATCCTGGCCGACACGCTCGTGACGAAGGGTTCCGCCCTCGGGAGCATCGGCAGGCTCACCGAAGGCAACGGGGTGATGCAGATCGGTGGGCGCCTGGCGGAGACCCACGGCCTCCATACCACCGCGCTCCGGGCCCTCAACAACTCGGCAGCCGGGCTGGCGGAGATCGACCCGCGGGCCGGGGCCGCGGCCGGACGGGCGGGGCTGGCGTTGGCCCGCCGCCTGGGGCAACGGTTCTGGATGTTGTCGTTCATCGGCAACTCCGCATGGGGCGGGTTCATCACCGGCGACTGGGACCAGGCCCTCGCGGAGCTGCGCGTCGGCCTGGCAGAGGAGCCGGACCGACCGGACCGGATGCTCCTCCTGAACAACCTGGTGACGATCCAGGCCGTCCGGGGTGAGAAGGTCGACGCCGAGATCGCCGAGATGGAGCGACTCACCGAGGGCGAGACCGACCCCGCCCTCCTCGGATACGTCGTGGACGCGCGCGGCTTCCAGGCACTCGCCGAAGGGCGCCTGGCCGACGCCAGCGATGCCTGGTGGCGTTTGCCGGACATGACGCCGTCCGCGGCCTCGGGCTATCTCTTCCTGGCCGCGCGGCCGGCCCTCTGGGACGGGAACACGGCGAGGGTCCGCGACGCCCTCGAGCGCCTGGATGCCACCGGGGTCCACGGGCCCGTCATAGAGATCCACCGGGCGACGCTGCGGGCCGGGCTGGCGGCGACCGACGGCCGCGTCGCTGAGGCCCTCGGGCTCTACCGGGAGGCGCTGCGCGGCCTCCGCGACCTGGGCCTCCCGTGGGACGAGGCGCTCACGGCGATCGACATGGCGACCGTCCTCGACCCGTCCGAGGCCGAAGTGCATGCGGCCGGCGAGGCGGCGCGCGAGATCCTGGTCCGGCTCGGGGCACGACCGTTCGTGGATCGGCTCCAGGCTGCGCTGGCCGGGCCGCCGGCTCCGCCTGGAGGGACGATCCGTCCGCAGGGTCGCTCGAGCGTACCGGTGCGTTGACAGGTTCCGCCGGCGGCCGCTATCGTCCGGGCACCGTGCAGGCGCACCACTTCTTCTTTATGGACCCGGCATGACCGTCCGCGGGGCGTAGGCTCCGAGGCACGGCTCGTGCCGGGTGGAAGCAGGGGTCGCGAGCCTCTGCTTTTTTGTTTGTCCAGCAGGATGCCCGGCACGGGAAGATCGGGACGCGAGGCGAGGCCACATGTTCGTCGTCATGTCGCTCGGGGCGAGCGAGGAAGCGCTCAATGCCGTTCGCAGCCTGATCCTCGACGAGGGGCTGACGCCCCACGAGAACCGGGGTTCGCGCGGGACCGTGATCGCCGTGCTCGGCGAGGGTGGCGCCCGGCTCGACCGCCTCGGCGCCCGCCTTGGAGCGCTGCCGGGAGTGGCGTCCGTGACCCGGTCGAACCGCCCCTTCAAGCTCACCTCGCGGGCATTCCATCCCGAGGACACCGTGGTCGAGGTTGGCGCCGTCCGGATCGGGGATGGCTCCCTCGCGATCATGGCCGGGCCCTGTGCGGTCGAGTCGCGGGAGCAGCTCTTCGAGACCGCCGACGCGGTCGCCGCGGCGGGCGCCGACGTGCTGCGGGGCGGCGCGTTCAAGCCGCGAACGAGCCCCTATTCGTTCCAGGGCCTCGGCCTTCACGGCCTGCGGCTCCTGGCCGAGGCCCGCGAACGGACGGGCCTGCCGGTGATCACCGAGGTGATGGAGCCCGGCCAGGTGGAGCCGGTGGCCGAGTACGCCGACATCCTCCAGATCGGCGCGCGGAACATGCAGAACTACTCGCTGCTGATGGCCGTCGGCAAGACCGGGCGTCCCGTCCTCATCAAGCGCGCGCTGTCGGGCACCATCGAGGAGTGGCTGATGGCCGCCGAGTACGTCATGTCGAGCGGCAACCCGAACGTCATCCTCTGCGAGCGCGGCATCCGGACATTCGAGACGGCCACGCGCAACACGCTCGACATCGCGGCCGTGCCGCTGATGCACGAGCTGACCCACCTGCCCGTGATCATCGACCCGTCGCACGCGACCGGCAAGCGATGGCTGGTGGCACCGCTCTCGCTGGCAGCGGCCGCGATCGGGGCCGACGGCCTCCTCATCGAGGTTCACCCGCGCCCGCAGGAGGCGCTCTCCGACGGCGAGCAGTCCGTGACGCTGGACCAGTTCGCGGCGCTCGTCGCCGCGGTCCGGCCCGTGCACGCGCAGGCCGCGCCGCTCCACGCGCCCCGCGGCGGCGCGATCTCTGCGGCCGGCTCGAAGAGCTGAGCGCAGCCATGCTCGACGCGCCCATCGCGGACCAGGTGACCGTGCGCCCGGCGGGCCGGTTGCGGGGCCAGCTCGGGCTGCCCGGCGACAAGTCGATCAGCCACCGGGCGCTCCTGCTGGCGCTCCTCGCGAACGGCGAGAGCCGGATCACGGGCGCCGGTGACGGGCGCGACGTGCGGGCGACGGCCGGCGTGGCATCGGCGCTGGGGGCGCGCGTGACGCGACTCGACGGTGACGCTCGCACCGTGGACTACCTCGTCGTCTCACCGGGTCGCGCGGCGCTCCGCGAGCCGGCGGGGGTTCTGGACTGCCAGAACTCCGGCACGACGTTCCGGCTGGTGGCCGGCATCCTGGCCGGCCTGCCCGCGTTCGGCATCCTCGACGGAGACGAATCGCTCCGGCGCCGGCCGATGGGACGCATCGCCGCGCCCCTCCTCGCGATGGGGGCGGCGATCGCCGGGCGAGCCGACACCACGCTCGCGCCGTTCGCGATCACCGGTTCGGCGCAGCTCCGCGCGATCGAGCACGCCTCGCCGGTCCCGAGCGCCCAGGTGAAGTCGTGCGTCCTGCTTGCCGGGCTGGCCGCCACCGGCCGGACCGTCGTGCGCGAGGCGCTCCCGACGCGCGACCACACCGAGCGGATGCTCCGCGCCCGCGGCGTGCCCATCCACACCGACGTCCTCGGCGACGGAAGCGCCATCCACGAGGTCTTCGGGCCGGCAGCCGTGCATCCGCTCGACGAACGCGTGCCGGGTGACGTCTCCGGAGCAGCGTTCTGGCTCGTGGCCGCGGCCATCCACCCCGACGCCGACCTGCTCATCCGGAACGTCGGGACGAACCCGACGCGGCGTGGGATCATCGACCTGTTGCGTCGGATGGGCGCCGACATCGAAGAACGGCCGGTCGGGACCGGCGCGGACGGGGCGTCCGGCGAGCCGATCGCCGATCTCGTCGTCCGGAGCAGCTCGCTTCACGGAATCGACGTGGATCCCGCCGATGTCGCGGGGGCGATCGACGAGATCCCGATCCTCTGCCTCGCTGCCACGGTCGCGTCCGGCCGCAGCCGGATTCGCGGCATCGGGGAGCTGCGCCACAAGGAATCGGACCGCGTCGCAGGCATCGTTGCCGGGCTCGCGGCCCTCGGGGCCCGGATTCGGGCGGACGGAGACGTGATCGAGATCGAGGGCGGCCGGGCGCTCCGGGGCGCTGCGGTCGCCAGCCATGACGACCACCGCCTGGCGATGACGTTCGCCATCGCGGGCCTCATCGCGGAGGGGGACACGCTCGTCGGGAACGCCGGCGCCGCCGACGTCTCCTACCCGGGCTTCTTCGACGAGCTTGAAAGGGTGCGCGCATGACGAAGCGGATCGTGCTCATCGGCCATCCCGTGGCCCATTCGCTCTCGGGCGCGATGCAGCAGGCTGCCCTGGACTCGCTGGGAATCCCGGCGACCTACGAGCTCTGGGACCGGACCGCGGCGGAGCTCCCCGACGCCGTCACGGAGCTGCGCGGGGACGACTTCCTTGGTGCCAACGTGACCATCCCCCACAAGGAGAAGGTCGCCGCGCTGATGGACCGCCTCACCGAGGAGGCGCACGCGACCGGTGCCGTCAACACGATCACGAAGGAGGGACGGAAGCTCGTCGGCCACAACACCGACGTTCCGGGCTTTCGGATCGCGCTCGACCGCCTGGTCGGGAAGCAGAAGATGCCCCGCCAGGCCGTCGTCCTGGGTTCGGGCGGCGGCGCCCGGGCGGTGGTTCACGGCCTGGTGACGGAGGGATTCCAGCGGATCGTCGTCTTCAACCGGCACCTCCACCGGGCCGAGGCGCTGGTCAAGTTCTTCGGACGAAGCGCGGCCCACATGGAGCTGCGTGCCATGCCCTGGCACGAGTCGATCATCGAGGCGGAGCTGACGCGGGCCCGCGTCCTCGTCAACGCCACGTCGGTGGGGCTGGCAGGCGACGTCAGCCCCATCCCGGCCGAGCTGCTGCCGAGCGACCTGCTGGTGCTTGACCTGATCTACAACCCGCCCCAGACCCGGCTCCTGCTCGACGCGGCCGCCGCCGGGTGCTCGACCCAGAACGGCGAGCTCATGCTGCTCCACCAGGGAGCGGCGGCCTTCACGCTCTGGACCGGGCAGCCCGCGCCGGTGGAGCTGATGCGCGAGAAGCTCGAATCCGAGCTTGCGGTCACGGCCTCCGAGGCTGGGTCCGCGGCCGAGCCGGGTGACCCGGGAGCGGGATGACCGCGTTCCGGTTCCTCACCGCCGGGGAGTCGCACGGGCCGTCGCTCGGCGTCACGCTCGAGGGGCTGCCTGCTGGCATCGCCGTGACAGCCGATGCGATCGCCAAGGACCTTCGACGGCGCCAGGGCGGCTACGGTCGCGGCGCGCGCCAGGCGATCGAGCAGGACCGGGCGGAGATCCTGGCCGGGATCCGGCATGGGCTCACGATCGGCTCGCCGATCCTGCTCCTGGTCCGCAACCGGGACTGGGACAACTGGACGCGGGTGATGCAGGTCGAGCCGCTCACGGACGCCCAGGCGGAGGAGCTGGCCGCGCTCGCTGCCGGGGGCAACCTGCGCGCGCAGCCGGTGACGCGACTCCGGCCGGGGCACGCCGACCTTGCCGGCGCCCTGAAGTACGGCTTTGCCGACGTTCGTCCCGTGCTCGAGCGCGCCTCCGCGCGCGAGACCGCCGCCCGGGTCGCCGCGGGTGCCGTCTGCCGCGCATTCCTTGCCGCGCTCGGGATCGAGGTCTGGTCGTTCACGGCCGAGGTCGGGGGTGTGGCCGTCGACCCGGCGAATTGCACCCGCAGCCGCGCCGAGGCCGAGGCGAGCCCACTGCGCTGCCCGGATCCCGAGGCCGAGGCGCGGATGGTGGCGCGGATCGACGAGGCGCGCGCGCTCGGGAACACCGTCGGGGGCGTCTTCGAGGTCGTCGCACACGGGCTCCCGATCGGCCTGGGCAGTCACGTCCACTGGGACCGCCGCCTCGACGGCGCCCTTGCCGCTGCCGTCATGAGCATCCAGAGCGTGAAGGGAGTGGAGCTCGGGCTCGGATTCGCGCAGACCCGGCTGCTCGGCTCCGACGTCCACGACGTGATCGAACGCCGCGACGGAGCCGGGGCCTGGATCCACCGCACGAACAATGCCGGCGGCCTCACGGGCGGCATCACGAACGGCCAGCCGCTCGTGGTCCGCGGCGCGGTGAAGCCGATCTCGACGCTCGCGCGGCCGCTGCCCTCGGCCAACCTGGTGACGGGCGAGGCGGTCGAGAAGGCGCACTACGAGCGGTCCGACATCAGCGTCGTCCCGGCGGCCGGCGTGATCGGCGAGGCGATGGTGCTCCTGACGCTGACCGCGTCCGTGCTCGAGAAGTTCGGGGGTGACTCGCTCACCGAGGTGCAGGACAACCTGGCCCGATACCTCGAACGGATCGCGCGCCTGCCCGGGTCGGACAATGCCGCCGACACGCGCCCGGGCGGACCCGCCCAGCCGGAATCGCCCGCCGGGGCCGGTTCCCCCGCCGGCCGAGGATCGGGAGCCGCCGGCTCCGGCGGGGACGACTAGGCACCGGCCGTGGACCTCGTCCTCGTCGGGCTGCCCGGGAGCGGCAAGAGTGCCGTCGGACGCCGGCTCTCTCGCCGCCACGAGGCCGCCTTCGTCGATCTCGACGAGGAGATCGAGCGCGACGCCGGTCGCCCGATCCCGTCGATCTTCGCGGAGGAAGGCGAGCCGGGCTTCCGCGCCCGGGAGCGCCGGGCCATCGAGGCGCTGGGGCCTGCCGACCCTCGACCCGGCCTGACCCGTGTCATCGCGACCGGTGGCGGCGCCCCCGTGGATCCGCGCAATCGCTGGCGCCTCTACCGCGGCCGGATGGCGGCATGGCTCGACGCCCCGCCCGAGATCCTGGCGCAGCGAATCCGGAACTCCCCGGTGCCGCGGCCGCTGCTGAGCGGACGCGACCCTGTCGCCGCGATGCGCGGCCTCGCCTCGAGTCGGGCATCCTTCTACGAGCCGGCGCTTCGGGTGAACGGCATCGTGGGCCTCGCCGGGATCGTCGAGACGCTCGAGCGACACCTGGACGACGCGCTCCCCGACGCGACGCTGCTCCTGCGCGCGACGACCATCCTCGGCCGCTACGAGCTCGGCGATGGGACGGCCGCGGGCGGCGTCGAGGCGGCCCTCGGGCGGCTGGAGGCGCGCCGCGCCATCCTGGTCTCCGAGCCGCGCGCGTGGGAGGTGGCCGGGTCCGCGCTCGCCGACGCGCTCGCTGCTGCCGGGATCCCGACCGAGCGGATCCTGCTGCCACGCGGCGAGGACGCAAAGCGCCTCGGCATCATCGAGGAGGCGGCCCGCGAGCTGGCCCGCCTTCGAGCCGAGCGGACCGACCCGATCGTCGCGATCGGCGGCGGGGCCCTCGGCGACGCGGCCGGGTTCCTCGCGGCGACCTGGCTCCGCGGCGTCCCGCTGGTCCAGGTCCCGACCACGCTCGTCGCGCAGCTTGACAGCTCGATCGGCGGCAAGACCGCGGTGGATCTTCCCGAGGGGAAGAACCTTGTTGGTGCCTTCCACCAGGCCGTCGCCAACATCTCGGACGTCCGGTTCCTCCGGACGCTCGACCCGCGGGACCTGCGCGCTGCCCTCGGCGAGGCCGTCAAGATGGGCACGCTGGGCGACGAGCGACTCCTCGAGCTCCTCGAGGCCGATGGTCCGGCCCTCGCGGCGGGCGATCCCGCCGTCTTCGCCTCGGGCGCGATGGCCGAGCTCGTGGAGCGTTGTGCCACAGCCAAGATCGTGGTCGTGACGGCCGACGAACGCGAGCAGGGCGGCCGGATCTCGCTCAACCTCGGGCACTCGCTGGCGCACGCGATCGAGACCGTTGCCGCCTTCCGGGGAATCCTGCACGGCGAGGCCGTCGCCTACGGGCTTCGGGCCGCGCTCCGGGTCGGGGTCAGCGTCGGGGCGACGCCCCCCGAGCGAGCCGAGCGCGTCGAGGCGCTGCTGGACCGCCTGGACCTCGGCTGCGCCGCACTCCCCTACCCCCTCGACACCGTCCTCGACGCCGTCGCGACCGACAAGAAGCATCACGACGGCCGACTCCGCTGGGTGCTCGCGACCGCCGCGGGCTGGACCGTCCGCGTGGACGTCCCCGACGAGGTTGTCGTGGAGGCCGCCCGGAGCGTCCTGGCCGGCACGCCCGCGGCGGCGAACGCATGAGCGCGACCGAGCCCACGCGGCCGGCGGCGCGGCGCGTGCTGCGCGTGCTCGTGCTGAACGGCCCGAACCTGAACCTGCTCGGAACGCGGGAGCCCGCCATCTACGGGCGCGAGACGCTCGACGAGATCAACGCGGGGATCGCGGCGAGTGCTGCGGAGCTCGACGTGATGGTCACGTTCTTTCAGTCGAACCACGAGGGAGCGCTCATCGACCGGCTGCACGCGCGCGACTTCGATGCGGCGATCGTGAATGCGGCCGGGCTCACCCATACGTCGGTCAGCCTTCGGGATGCCTTGCTGGCCGTGGAACGCCCGTTCGTGGAGGTGCACCTCTCCGACCCGTCGACGCGCGAGCCGTTCCGCCGGGTCAACTTCCTGGAGGACATCGCCGCGGCCCGCTTCGTGGGCCTGCACGCGCGCGGCTACACGCTCGCGCTCGAGGAGCTGGCGAGGCGCTGGGCCGCAGGCCTGATCCCGGCGCACGCCGGGGACGCGGAGGCCTCGAATGGGTGAGCGTCGGCGCGATCAGGCGGGCGACGAACCCGCGGCCGAGACGCGCTCGCCGGGCGAGGCGGGTTCGCCGGCCGAGGCTGGTTCGCCGGCCGAGGCTGGTTCGCCAGCCGAGGCGGGCTCGCCGGCCGACCCCACCGCCGTGGCGCTCGCCCCGCTCCGGGACCGGATCGACGCGATCGACCACGAGATCGTGGCGCTCCTCAACGAGCGCGCCCAGATCGCGCTCGAGATCGGCCGCGTCAAGCAGGAGACGGGACGGCGAACCGTGCGCGACCCTGCCCGCGAGGCGGAGGTCCTCGAGCGCGTGACGAGCGCGTCGGCGGGGCTCTTCCCCGAACCGGAGCTCGTGGCCCTCTACCGGAAGCTCATCGCCGCGACGCGGCGGGTCCAGCACGCGCAGAAACGGGTCGGGCGATTGGACCCGGGCGCGGAGCCGCACGAGGATTGAGGGGCGCCGTCAAGGAGGCACCACGAAGCCGATGATGCGGAAGAAGCGCCCGTCCGTCGGCACGACGATCGGCGGAATCCTCGTCGGCTTCGACCAGCAGGTGTTCAAGACGGTGCCGCCGGCCGTGGAGAGCGTCCATCACGCGCGCCCGGACGACCCTGTTCCCACGAAGGACGGGGGGTTGGTGGTGATCCTCCCGCCAGATCCGCGAGATGCCGAGGCGCGACGCAGACGAGGGCCAGACTCCTCCGACTGAGAATTGATACCGCTTTCGGGGCCGACCCGAAGGCGCGCGTTCGCTCGCGGCCTCCCGCCGCGCCCGTCCAGCCCGTCAGCGTGCTGCCGCTGCCCGCAACCGGCCGACCAGCCGGCCGAGCCCGGCGGTGTCGCGTCCGTCCGGGCCTAGCGCATCGATGAGAGCGGATGCGACAATGACCCCATCGGCACCCGCCCGGACGAGCGCACGGATGTGCGCCGGGCGCGAGACGCCAAACCCCACGGCTACGGGCACGGGACTGGCGGCCTTCACGGCACGGACGTACCGGCCGACCTCCGGCGGGAGGCTGGTCCGCGCTCCGGTCACGCCGACGAGCGACACCGTGTAGAGGAATCCCCCGGTCCTGGCCGCGATCGCGGCCCGCCGATCAGCCGGCGTGGTCGGCGCGACGAGGTACACGAGCGCGAGGCCGGCGTCCCGGCAGGCGGACTCGAACGGGGCGCCTTCGTCGGGCGTCAGGTCGGCCACGATCACGCCGGACGCGCCCGCGTCGGCGAGCCGCCGCGCCGCGGTCGCGCCGCCGCCCCCGGCGAGGAGCTGGTTTGCATAGCACATCGGCACGAGCGGGACACCCGGGCGGGCGGCCGCGATCTCCGCGAGCAGCGCGACGGACCGGTCCAGGGTTGCGCCGGCGCGGAGCGCAACGCCGGACGCTCGCTGGAGCGTGGCGCCGTCGGCGAGCGGGTCGGAGTACGGGAGGCCAACCTCGAGGAGATCCGCACCGGCGTCGATCGCCGTGACGGCCGCGGCGAGGCTGCCGGCCGCGTCCGGATAGCCGGCCACGATGTACGGGATGAGCGCGGCCCGATTCGCGGCACCGGCACGTGCGAAGGCATCCGCGATGCGGGCCGCGCCCGGCGTCGACCCGGTTCCCTGGGCGGGGCCCGCGACCGTCGCGTGGGTTCCGCTGGCCGGTGGGGCCGTCGCAGGGCTCATTGCCCCGTCCCCTCCCGCCGCTCGAGTGCCGCGAGGTCCTTGTCGCCGCGGCCGGAGAGGCCGACGAGAATCACCGCGTCGGCGGGGAGCGACAGTGGCGGAAGCGGCCCGTTCGGCCCACGGGTGCGCCCCAGGAGAATTCGCGGGAGGGCGGCCAGCGCGTGGGCGGGCTCGAGCGCCGGCAGGATCCCCTCCGCGCGCGACAGGTCCCGGATCGCGGCGACGGCGTCGTCGTCCGTCGTCGAGACCACCTCGAGGCGCCCCGCCTCGTAGAGTGCCGAAAGCTGCGGCCCGACGCCCGGGTAGTCGAGCCCGGCCGAGAGCGAGTGCGCCTCGGTGACCTGCCCGTCCCGGTCCTGGAGCATGTACGACCGCGCGCCGTGGAGGATGCCCGGCGTGCCCCCCGCGAGGGCTGCCGCGTGACGGCCGGTGGCAATCCCCTCCCCCGCCGCCTCGGCGGCGACGAGCCGGACGGACGGCTCGCCGATGAAGCGCGAGAAGAGGCCGATCGCGTTGGAGCCGCCGCCCACGCATGCCGCGACAAGGTCCGGCAGCCGGCCCTCGACACCCTGGAGCTGGGCCGCGGCCTCGTCCCCGATCACGCGCTGCAGATCGCGCACGAGGGTCGGGTACGGGTGCGGGCCCATCGCGCTGCCGAGGACGTAGTGGGTCGTCGCCACGTTCGTGACCCAGTCGCGCATCGCGTCGTTGACCGCGTCCTTGAGCGTCGCCGTGCCCGACGTGACCGGACGGACCTCCGCTCCCAGCGCCTCCATGCGAAGGACGTTCGGCCGCTGGCGGTCGATGTCGACCGCACCCATAAACACGACGCAGGGCAGGCCGAGGAGCGCGCAGGCGGTGGCGGTCGCGACGCCGTGCTGGCCCGCGCCCGTCTCCGCGATCACGCGCGTCTTGCCCAGCCGGCGCGTCAGCAGCGCCTGGCCGAGCGCGTTGTTGATCTTGTGGGCGCCCGTATGCGCGAGATCCTCGCGCTTCAGGTAGATCCGGAGGCCAGCCGGCACTGCGGCCGCGGGGTCGAGCTCGCGCGCGCGTCGCAGGACGTCCGCGGCGAGACGGTCGGCGCGGTAGACCGGGGTCGGCCGGCCCGCGTAGGTCGCAAGGAGCGCCCGCAGCTCCGCCCAGAAGACCGGGTCGCCCCGCAGCGCCCCGTACGCGTCCTCCAGCTCGCGGAGCGCGGTGACCAGCGTCTCCGGGACATAGCGGCCGCCGAACGATCGGTCCACGCCCCAGCGGCCGGCGGCGTCGGCCGCCAGGAGGCCCGGATCCACGGGCTCGGGACGGGCGGGCGCGTGCGGCCTGTCGAAACGCGCCGCGCGGGCACGCTTCGCGAAGAGCGCCACGGCCAGCGGATCCTTCGCGGGCCGCTCCCCGGCCACGCGGGGGCGTTCGACGCCGGACGCGACGTCCACCCCGACGGCGGGCACGGACAGGAGCGCCGCCCCGACGCTCGCCGGATTGAGCCCGCCGGCCAGGATGACGGGAATCTCGCGGGCGACCGCCGCGGCGACAGTCGCGTCCGCTTGTGTGCCCGTGCCGCCCGGGTGCGGGCCGCCCGCTGTGTCGAGGAGGATCTGCTCCGCTCCGGCGGCGAGGAATCGCCGTCCGTCCGCCACGACCGTCGCCGCGAGGTCGGCCGCCCGGTCGCCCGCGTCTGCGGGCAGGTGGAGCACCTTCCAGGCTGGACGCGGCGAGGCCGCGATCCATGCCGGGGGCTCCCCGCCCGCGTACTGGACGGCATCCGGGTCGACCTCGCGGACGATCGCGTCGAGCAGGGCGGCGTCCGCGTCCGCGGTGATCGCGACGATGACGGGAGCATGGCCGCCCGAGGCCGTCCCACGCGCGCGGCGCGCCAGGGCGGCGCCCTCCGCGAGCGAGAGCACGCGCGGCGTCCCCGCAACGAAGTTGAGGCCGATGCCGTCGGCGCCCGCGACGAGCGCTGCCTCGAGGCCGGCCGCATCGACGATCCCGCAGATCTTGACAAACGGGGCCCGGGCGCGCGCTCCCGCATCGTCCGGAACCGCGCCGGCATCGACGAACGACGCCGCCGCCGCACGCGGGTCGACCGCTCGCATGAGGACCTCGCCGACGAGTGCGGCGTCGTAGCCCGCGGCGCGCCAGCGGCGCAGCGTGCCGGCATCCCGGACGCCGGATTCGGCGATCGCGATCCGGTCGCCCGGCACCAGCCCCCGGAGGCGGATCGGGCGGTCGGGGTCCACGTCCAGGGTTCGGAGGTCACGGCTGTTGACGCCGACCAGGCGCGCCCCGCTGGCCAGCGCCGCATCAAGCTCTCGCTCCGCGTGGATCTCGACGAGCGGCTCCATGCCGAGATCGAGGGCACGCCGCACGAGGTCGGCCAACCGGCGCGCGGGGTGGAGGGCGGCGAGGAGGAGCACGAGATCGGCGCCGGCCGTGCGCAGCACGGGCAGCTGGCGGGGATCGACCACGAACTCCTTGGCGAGGACCGGGATCGCGACGGCGGCCCGCACCGCGCGGAGATCCGCGACCGTCCCGCCGAACCAGTGCGGCTCGCAGAGGACGGAGATGACCGCCGCCCCACCGGCTGCGTAGGCGCGAGCACGCGCGACGACGTCCGCCGCCGGGGCGATCGCGCCGGCCGACGGCGATGCGCGCTTGACCTCGGCGATGAGGTGCAGGCCCGGGGCGGCGAGCCGCTCGGCGATCGGGCGCGGCGCGGGCGCGGCGCGGGTCGCGCGGGCAAGCGCCGCGTACGTCGCTTCGCCGAGATCGGCGG
>JADGQH010000005.1 GCA_017881985.1 Chloroflexota bacterium
CGACAGCGTAGCGGCGTCGCCCGCGGTCCGCCCGTCGCGCACGGTGGCACCGCTGCCGGGCGACGGCGTGGGTTCGGCCCGGGATCGGCGAGCCTGCCCGATGGCTGCCGCTCCGGCCGATGCCGCGGGCGCCGCGAGCGCGCTGCCGAGGCCCCGCGCGCCACGACCGAAGGGCGCGAGGAGCTCGCGGACCGGCCGGTCGAGCGCGATCACAAGCCCGGCGAGGAGGACGCCGAGGAAGACGATGGACGCGCCGAGGGGGCTGACGAGGCGGCTGACGACGGAGGCGAGCCACGCGCCGATCCTGCCGCCGGAGCGCCCGTCGAGCATGCCGCCATCCGCGAGGAGCGCGATGAGGGCGAGGGCCGCGGCATAGGCGATCGCCGACCCGGCAAGCGTCCGGAGCCATCCCGCCCGGACGCCGCCGGCCCGCTCGAGCCAGACCCCCAGGCCGATGAGGACCAGCGGCAGAAGCCAGCGGCCGGACCCGAACCACGGCGCGATCACGTTGAGGATCCAGTCCGTGAGCGCGCCGCGTCCCTGGAACACGAGCCCGATCAGGATGACGGCACCGAGCACGAGCAGCACGACCGCCACGAGCGAGCGGGTGACGTCCGGCGAGAGTCGCGGCAGGCCCGGGCCCGGCGACCTGCGGCGAGACGCCCGGGTCCGGGGACGTGCAGCGGGAGGGCGGCGGCGCGTCGCCACCTAGACCTCGACGACGACCGGGAAGACCATCGGCCGCCGCTTCGTCTGCTCGTACAGGAATCGCGAGACGCCGTCCTTGATCTGGCTCTTGAGGAGCGCGACCTCGCTGATATGGCTGCCCGGGTTCTCGATCGACGCGACCACCCGGCGGACCGCCTCGGCCATGATCGGGTCCTTCTCGTTGAGGTGGACGAAGCCGCGCGTGATGATCTCCGGCTGCCCGACCACGGCACCGGTCTGCTTGTCGACCGTGACGACGACCATGAACATGCCGTCGTTGGCGAGCGCGCGACGATCACGCAGGACGATCTCGCCGACCTCCCCCACGGACAGGCCGTCGACATAGACATAGCCCGCGGTCACAGGCGCCCCGCGGCGGGCGCTTCCGTCCGCGAGGATCTCGATCGGCATCCCGTTCTCGATGATGAAGACGTTCTCGGGCGCGACCCCGGTCTCGATCGCCAGCCGCCCGTGCTGGACCTGCATCCGGAACTCGCCGTGCATCGGGATGAAGTAGCGCGGCTTCGTGAGGCCGAGCATCAGCTTCAGCTCCTCCTGGCTGGCATGCCCGGAGACGTGCGCCCGCTTGATCGCGTGGTAGTAGACGTTGGCACCGGCCTTGAAGAGGTTGTCGATGGTCCGGGAGACGTACTCCTCGTTGCCCGGGATGGGGCTCGCGGAGACGATCACCGTGTCGCCCGGCTGGATCTCGACGAACCGGTGGTCGCGGTTCGCCATCCGGGCCAGCCCGGCCATCGGCTCGCCCTGCGCGCCCGTCGTGCAGATGACGAGCTTGTCGGGCGCGATGTCGCCGATCCGGTCCTTGGCCACGATCCGATCCGCGTCGTAGGTCAGGTAGCCCAGGTCGCTCGCGATCCGGAAGTTCTGCTCCATCGAGCGGCCGATGACGGCGACCTTCCGGTTGAAGCTGGCCGCGGCGTCGAGGACCTGCTGGACGCGGGCGATGTTGCTCGCGAACGTCGCGACGATCACCCGGCCGTCGAGCGGCTCCATGATCTCGCGGAACGCGTCGCCGACCGTCCGCTCCGACGGCGTGTAGCCGGGGTTCTCGGCCCGCGTCGAGTCCGAGAGCAGGCAGATCACGCCCTCCTCGCCCAGCTTGGCGAGGATGTGGAAGTCCGAGAGCCTGCCGTCCACGGGCGTGTGGTCGAACTTGAAGTCGCCGGTGTGGACGATCGTGCCCACCGGCGTCCGCAGCGCGATCCCCATCGCGTCCGGGATCGAGTGCCCGATCCGGAACGGGACGACCGTGAACGGCCCGATCGGGACCACGTCGCCCGGCTCGAGCCCGATCAGCGGGTTGTTGTGGAGCTTGTGCTCCTTGATCTTGTTGCCGAGCAGGCCGCGCGCCAGGGTCGATGCGTAGACCGGGACACCGGGGAACTCCGGGAGGACGTAGGGCAGCGCGCCGACGTGATCCTCGTGGGCGTGCGTGATGAGGAACGCGCGGACGTTGGCGCGGTGCTCCTTGAGGTAGGTGATGTCGGGGATGACGAGGTCGATGCCGAACATCTCCTCGTCGGGGAACATCAGGCCGCAGTCGATGACGACGATGTCGTCGCCGTACTCGAAGACGTACATGTTCTTGCCGATCTCCCCCACCCCGCCGAGCGGGATGATGCGGAGCGGCGTGTCGTTGGTGGCGGGATTCTGGCTGGTCATGGCCTCACGTGAAGAGCGTCAGTTGATCGGTCTCGGATGGATGGGGTGTCGCGTCGAGCGGCGCGTTGGGCGGCTCCTCGGCGACGGCTTCAGGTGGCGGCGGGGTTGCCGAAGCGCCGGCCCGGTGCTCGCGAAGCTGGCGCGCCTCGACGAGAGCGGCGGGGATCCGGGCGATGTCCGCGAAGCTGGTCGCCTCGACGGCCGCCGCCCGCAACGCGGCCGCCGGGTGGTACATGGCGAAGACGCGGGCGCTGGCCGCGCCGGTCGCGGGATCGACGTCGGCGACGCTCCCATGCGCCCGGCTGATCGTCGTTCCCGGCATGAACCGGCCCATCGAGTGCCGGCCGAGGGTCACCACGAGGGCCGGATCGAGCACCGCGAGCTGGCGGCGAAGGTACGGCGCGCAGGCCGCGACCTCGTCGGGCTCCGGGTCCCGGTTGTCGGGCGGCCGGCACTTCACGACGTTCGTGATGAAGACGTCGCCGCGCTGCCAGCCGATCGACCCGAGCAGGCGGACGAGCAGGTCGCCCGCCCTCCCGACGAACGGCCGGCCCAGGCGATCCTCGTTCACGCCCGGGCCCTCGCCGACGAGCACGACCTCGGTCATCGGATCTCCCTCGCCGGGCACGGCGTTCGTGCGGCCGGCATGGAGCCGACAGGCAGTGCAGGCCCGAACCTCCGCCGCGATCGCATCGAGCGCCGCGCGGCGTTCGGGGGCCGTCACGCGGGCGTCTCCGCCTCCGCAGGCCGTGCGCGGCGCGATGCGGGCGCCACCCAACCGCGCGCAACCAGCAGCTCGGCAAGCTCCACTGCGTTCGTCGCTGCGCCCTTGCGCACGTTGTCGGAGACGCACCAGAAGGCGAGGCCGCGGCCGTCCGGGATCGACGGGTCCTGCCGGACGCGACCGACGAAGACCTCGTCCCGGCCGGCCGCCTGGGTGGCGAGCGGGTAGACGTGGGCGGCCGGCTCGTCGCGGACGACCACGCCCAGCACGTTCGCGAAGAGCGCCCGGGCGGCCGCCGGCGTCACGGGCGCACGCGTCTCGACGTGGACCGCCTCCGAGTGCCCGACGAAAACGGGGATGCGGACCGCCGTGCAGGAGACGCGAAGGTCGGGCAAATGGAGAATCTTGCGGCTTTCCGCGACGACCTTCCACTCCTCCTTCGTGTAGCCGTTGTCCAGGAACGTGTCGATCTCCGGCAGCGCATTGAACGCGATCGGGTGCGGATAGACCGAGGCTTCCTTGGGGGCGCCCGCCGCGTGCGCGCGGATCTGGGTCTCGAGCTCCGCGATCGCGTCTGCGCCCGTGCCCGAGACGGCCTGGTACGTGTCGACCACGACGCGCTCGAGGCCGGGACCGTCGCGCAGCGCCATCAGGAGGGGGACGAGCTGCATGGTGCTGCAGTTCGGGTTGGCGATGATCCCCTCGTGGGTCGCGAGGTCGTCCGGGTTGACCTGGCTCACGACGAGCGGGATCCCGGGCTCCATCCGCCACGCGCTGGAGTTGTCGATCACCGAGCAGCCGCGTGCGACGGCCTGCGGCGCGAGCTCGCGCGAGACGTCCGCCCCGGCCGAGAAGAGCGCGATATCGACGCCCTCGAACGCCTCCGGCGTCGCCTCCATCACCGCGACCGGGCGCCCGGCGACCGGGACCGTCATGCCGGCCGAGCGCCCGGAGGCGAGGAGCCGGAGCTCCGCCATCGGGAAGGCCCGCTCCAGCAGGACCGAGATCATCGTGCGGCCGACGACGCCGGTGGCGCCGACGACCGCGACCGTGAGGGGTCGGGGGGTCGTGAAGGACATGGCTCCGCTGCTCGTGAATGGACTGGCGGGCACGGCGCGAGTATACCAGCGTGCCCCCGGTCTCCCGGGGGCACGCGAGCCGCGACGGCAGGCCCGTCCGTGGACGAGCCCGTCGCTGGTCAGCTCTTGGCGAGGTGCCGCTGCATGGCGGCCTTGCGGGACAGGTTGACCCGGCCCTGGCGATCGACCTCGGTCACCACGACCATCACCTCGTCACCGACCGAGACCACGTCCTCGACGGAGGGAACGTGATAGTCGGCCAGCTCGCCGATGCGGACGAGGCCCTCCTTGCCCGGCAGGATCTCCACGAATGCGCCGAAGGTCATGAGGCGGGTCACGGTGCCCAGGTAGAGGGCGCCGATCTCGACCTCGCGGGTAAGGGACTCGATCCAGTTGATCGCCTTGCGGGCGTTCTCGCCGGAGACGGCTGCGATCTCGACGGTGCCGTCGTCCTCGACGTTGATCTCCGTGCCCGTCTCCTCCTGGATCTTGCGGATCATGGAGCCGCCCTTGCCGATGATCTCGCGGATCTTCTCCGGGTTGATCTTGATCTTCGTGATGCGCGGCGCGAAGTCGCTCATCGTGTCGCGGGCGGTCGGCAGGACCTCGAGCATCTTGTCGAGGATGCTCATCCGCGCGGCGTGGGCCTTCTCGAGCCCCTGCCGGATGATCGCCTCGCTGATGCCGGTCACCTTGATGTCCATCTGGAGGGCGGTGATGCCGTCCCGCGTGCCGGTGACCTTGAAGTCCATGTCCCCGAACGCATCCTCCTTGCCGAGGATGTCGGTCAGGACCGTGAACGTCCCGTCTGCTTCCGACATGAGGCCCATCGCAGCGCCGGCGACCGGAGCCGTGATCGGGACGCCGGCGTCCATGAGCGCGAGCGTGGAGCCGCACGTGGACGCCATCGAGGTGGAGCCGTTGGACGTCACGCACTCGGAGACGAGGCGGATGACGTAGGGGAAATCGTCCGAGCTGGGGAGCACGGGCAGGAGCGCCCGCTCCGCGAGGTGGCCGTGGCCGATCTCGCGCCGGCCGGGGCCCCGCATCATCTTGTTCTCGCCGGTGCTGTACGGCGGCATGTTGTAGTGGTGGATGTAACGCTTCTCGGTCTCCGGGCTGATCGTGTCGATCCGCTGGACGTCGGAGGACGGCCCGAGGGTCGCGATCGTGAGGGCCTGCGTCTCGCCGCGCGTGAACAGGCCGGAGCCGTGCGCACGCGGGAGGACGCCGACCTCGACGGTGATCGTTCGGAGCTCGTCGACGCCGCGCCCGTCCATGCGAATCCCCTCGGAGAGGGTGAGCTTCCGGGCGGTCTTCTTGTGGACGAGGCCGAAGAGCGACTTCGAGACGCGTGCCGCTCGGCGGGCCGCCTCGAGCTTCGCCTTCGCGTCGTCCTTCGACGTGCGGCTCGCACGGATGGAGTCCGCGATCCCATCGGAGAGGGTCGTGAGGCGCCCCGGCAGCTCCGCGGCGATCGCGAGGAGGAGCGCAGCCGTGGCTTCCGCGTCGGGAAGCGCGCGGTGCGCCTGCTTCAGCTCGATGCCGAAGAAGCGCGAGAGCTCGCCAAGCGTGTAGCTGGGAAGGTCCGGGTAGCCGTCCCGGGCAAGCGTGAGGGTGTCGAGATAGGTGCCCGGACGGACGCGCGTCCCGTCGGCGAGCGCAGCCTCGAGGAACGCGATGTCGAAGCCGACGGAGTGGCCGACCAGGGTCGCCTCGCCGACGAACGCGAGCGCCTGCCTGGCGGCGTCCGCGGGGCTCGGCGCACCGGCGACGTCCTTGTCCGTGATCCCGTGCATCTGGTTGCCGAAGATCGACCGGCCCGGGTTGACGAACGTGGACCAGCGGTCGGCGACCTTGCCCTTCTTGATCCGGACCGCGGCGATCTCGATCAGGTCGGCCATCTCGGCGTTCGTGCCCGTCGTCTCGACATCGAGCACGACGAACTCGGCGCCCGCCTTGACCCTGGCGGCGAAGTCGAGCACGGAGCCCGTGCCGGCCTCGAGGAACGGGATCCGCTTGGTCTTGCCGACGGCCTCCTGGAGCTGGAGCTGGATGTCGACGAGCGGCTGGAGGGCGCGGTGGCCGAACAGGATGGCCTCGGCCATCACCGACTCGGGCAGGATCTTGGCCCCGGCCTCGACCATCATGATCGCCTCGCGAGTGCCCGAGACGATGAGGTCGAGGTCGGACTCGGCCAGCTCGGACATCGTGGGGTTGATCACGAACTCGCCGTTGATCCGGCCGATGCGCACGGCCCCGATCGGGCCGAGGAACGGGATCTCGCTGATGGTCAGCGCGGCGGACGCGGCGATGGTGCCGAGGACGTCCGGGTTGTTCTCCTGGTCGGTGGAGAGGACGGTGAGGACGACCTGGACGTCGTCCTTGTAGCCCTCCGGGAAGAGCGGCCGGATGGGCCGGTCGGTCAGGCGGGCCGCCAGGATGGCGGCCTCCGAGGGCCGCGATTCGCGCTTGATGAAGCCGCCGGGGATCTTGCCGGCCGCGTACATCCGCTCTTCGAAGTCCACCGTGAGCGGGAAGAAGTCCAGGCCCGGGCGGGGCTCGGACCGGTTGGCAGTGCCGAGCAGGACCGTGTCGCCGTATGTGACGGTGACCGATCCGCCGGCCAGGCGGGCGAGCTTGCCCGTCTCGATGGTGAGGGGGCGTCCGCCGAACTCGACGGAAAAGGTGAGGGACACGAGCGTTCCTTTCTCGCTCGCGTCGGGGATGGACCGCTGCCGGCGTTTCGCGCCGACCTCCGGATGCATGAAGCCGCGGCGCTACCCCGGCTTCAGCGGGCGCTCAGCGGCGCAGGCCGAGCCGTGCGATGACGGCGCGGTAGCGCGGCGCATCCTTCTTCACGAGGTACGCGAGAAGGCGCCGGCGCTGGCCGACCAGCTTGAGGAGGCCGCGGCGGGAGTGGTTGTCCTTGGGATACTGCCTGAGATGCCCCGTCAAATCCTTGACCCGCTCCGTGAGGAGCGCAATCTGGACCTCGGGGGATCCGGTATCGCCTTCCCTTGTCGCAAAGTCAGCGACGATCCGGTCCTTGGTTTCCCGCACGAGCGGCACTCGGTCCTCCGACACGAAAACTTGTACTAACCGTTCTTGCAAACCTGCGTACCCTAGCAGGGGCCAGCGGTTCCTGCAAACGCAAGCGGGCCCGCCCCGGCTGCCGTCAGGCCGGTCGGACGAACGACACCCGCAGCCGACCGCCCTTCGGGGTCCCGTTCCGAGCGTCGACCTGGAGCGTTCCGTCCGTGGCCACGCGCACGACCGCGCGGCTCGGGCGCGCCGGAGCGCTGCCGGGCGCGATCGCCGGCTCGAGCGTGGCCGCGTACGGCCCCGGCGGCGGGAGCGCGACCGGGACCTCGAAGGCCAGCGTGGCCCCCCGGCCGTCCGTCCACCGATCGGCGATCTCGCCCGTGACCGCGACCCGCCGTCCAAGGAGCTCGCGGGCCGTCGCGAGGTCGCCCGTGGCGATCGCCGCGCGGATCTCCGTGCTGCGCACCTGGCGTCCCCGGAGCTCGAACGGCGGGACCACCACGACCGTGAACCCCTCGCGGACGCCGAGCGCCGCGAGCGCCTGCGGCGTCCCGCGCCGTTCGTGGCCGAACGCGGCGTCCGGCGTCATCAGGAAGCCCGCCAGGCCGGTCCGCGACTCGATCGACGCGACGAAGACGTCGTACGGCGTCCGGCGGAGGGCTTCGTCGAAGTGCTGGACGATGGTCACCGCCACGCCCGCCCGTGACAGCCGGACCAGGCGCTCGCTCGGATCGCACAGGAGCGGCGGCGCGGCGCCCGCCATGATCTCGTCGGGGTGGTGATCGAACGTCAGCACGGCCGGCACGGCGCCCAGGCGACCGGCGGCCCGGCGGAGCTCCCGCAGCAGGTAGGCATGTCCGCGGTGCAGCCCGTCGAAGACGCCCACCACGACCAGCAGCGGTCCGTGGCCCGGAAGGAGCGCGGTGACGCCGTGCAGGACCGACGACGGCCCGGTCGCGCGGCGGGCGACGGCCGTGGGCAGCGAGCTGGCCCGCTCAGCCATGCGTCGCGGCACCGGCGCGCGGCACGAGCACCTTGTCGGGCACGAGGCGGCCGCCGGCTCGCCGGGCGATCGCCGCCAGGGAACCATTCTCGAGCAGGAGCCGAACCCGGTCCGCGCCGGCCAAAGAGACCGCGGCGGCCGAGGAGACCGCGCCTGCCACCGGGCCGACTGGCGGGATGCCGGACGGCGCCGGGAGCCGGCCGCCCTCCCCGATCCAGCCGCCGTGCGCGACGACGACGATCTCGTCCGGGCGGAGCGTGACGGCGGGGAGGTCATCGAGGCCGGTCCCGACCGGGCGGAGCAGGTCCGCGAAGCGCCCGCCGGCCGCTGCCTCGCGGGCCACATCGAGGCTGATCGCGTCGTCGAGCGTGAATGGCCCCGCGGCGGTGCGGCGGAGCGCCCCGAGATACGCCGCGCTGCCGACGGCAGTCCCGAGATCGCGCGCAAGCGCCCGGACGTAGGTGCCCGCGGAGCAGGCCACGTCGATCACCGCGAGCGGGCGGTCCGGGTCCGTCCCATCCCACCGCTCCAGGGAAAGGGCGTGGAAGGTCGTCTCGCGAGCCGGCAGCTCCGGGGCGTGACCAGCCCGGGCCAGGGCATACGCACGCCGCCCGCCGACCTTGCGCGCCGAGAACGCCGGGGGAAGCTGCAGGTGCGTCCCGAGGAATCCCGCCAGGGCGGCCTCGACGACCTCGCGCGACGGCGCCGGCCCCTCGCTCGGCGTCAGCTCTCCCTCGAGGTCGTCGGTGGTCGACGACGCGCCGAAGCAGACGGTCGCCCGGTAGGCCTTCCTGGCGCCGAGATGGAACTCCACCACGCGCGTCCCCAGGCCCAGGTAGAGCGGGAGGACGCCGGACGCGAACGGGTCGAGGGTCCCGCCATGGCCGATTCGCTTCGTCCCCGCGAGACGCCGCACGAGCGCGACGACGTCATGCGACGTCGGGCCGACCGGCTTGTCGACCACGAGGATGCCGTCCAGCCCGGCGTCGATCCGGCGCGGCCGCCGCTCTCGGACAGGGTCGGCCGTCTCGGCCAGGTGCTCAGCCGCCGGGTGCTCAGCCGTCGGGTGCGCGGCGGCGGCGGGCAGCTCGTCCGTCATCAGCCGCTCGTCCGCGACGAGCTCCTCGTCCGTCATGGGCTTCTCGTCGCTCACCGCGCCACGGCCCGGGCGAAGCGGATCGCCACCGGGAGGACGACGGCCGCGGCGTCCGCGAGCGGGAGGTCGAGCGACGCGCCCGCGGCCCGGGCATGCCCGCCGCCGCCCCACGTTCCACACAGCGCCGTGGCGTCCACGCCGCCCGGCTTCGTGCGGACGGAGACCCGCGTCGCGTTGTCCTTCTCCTTGAGCAGCAATGCCACCTCGGCCGTCTCCGACTGGGCGAGCAGGTCGATGATCCCCTCGGAGTGCTCCGAGCGCGCCCCGGTCGCGACCAGGTCGGCCAGCTCCATCGTCGAAGCGATGACGAGCCCGTCGGCGTGGGACCCAAGCCGCCCCAGGACGCGACCAAAGAGCGCGAGCTGCGCATCGGGCTTGGTGCGGTAGAGGCGCCGGCTGATCTCGGAGAGTGGCGCCCCCGCCTCCACGAGCGCGGCCGCGACCTCGAGCGTGCGTGGCGTCGCGTTCGGGTGGGCGAAGGTGGCCGTGTCCATCACGATCCCGGCCGTCAGCGCCGCGGCGAGCCGTCCCTTCCCCAGCGCCAGGGGCACGCCGAGCCGGGTGGCGAGCAGCGCGACCATCTCGCAGGTCGCCGCAGCGCTTGCATCGATCCAGACGAGGTCACCGGACGCGGCGTTGCTGGCGTGATGGTCGATCGTGAGGAGCGGCGTCGCGGCGAACAGCGCGGCGTTGCGGTCGCGGATCGCACCGACACGCGACAGGTCGCCGCAATCGCACAGGACGACCAGGTCATAGGCGACGTCCGGCTCCGGGTCCGTGCGGACGGCGTCGCTTCCCTCGAGGAACCGGTAGAGCTCCGGCACCGCATCCGACGCGGCGACGGTCGCCCGCCCGCCGCGGGCCTCGACGATGAGGCCGATGGCGATGGCCGCGCCCAACGCGTCCGCGTCCGGGCTCTCGTGCCCGATCGCGAGCACGCAGCGCGCCCCGCGCAGGCGCTCCACCACGGCATCGGGAACCGCCGCCGCGAGCGGTCGCAGGTCGATGCGCATCAGGGTTTCCGGCGGGGACGTCGGGCGCGCGGGGTTGGCCGATTGCCCGACGAGGCGTCGGCGCGGCCCGGGCCGCCGCTCCGCCGCCGGCGCCAGATCGGGACGCCTGTCGGCGCGTCGGTCCCGCCGGCCGGCCGGGCCTGCCGGGCGACGGCGTCGGCTTCGGGCAGGAGGTCTGGCTCGGGCGTGTCGCCCTCGCGGGGCAGGCGCGCGACCGGCGTCGGCAGGGATTCCTTCACCGGCGCGTCCGCGATCGAGGCAGCCCGGGGCGCGTCGCCGCGCTCCAGCTCATCGAGGATCTGGAGGACGCGCGTGCCGTGCTCCATCGACGCATCGAGCTCGACGTGGAGCGCGGGAATCCTCCGCAGGTGAAGCCGCACGCCCAGCTCTCGCCGGACGAATCCCATCGCCCGTTCGAGGGCCGCCAGCGTCTCGCGCCGTTCGGCGGTATCGCCGATCACGCTGACCCAGACCTTGGCGTGCGAAAGGTCCCGCGTTGTCTCGACGTCGGTCACGGTCGCGAACCCGATGCGCGGATCCGCGACCTCCCGGGCCAGGATTGCGCCGATCTCCTGTCGAAGGAGCTCGTCGACGCGATCCGTGCGCTGGCTCATGGGCGGCCCCTACCGGAGGTTCGAGCGGCTGACCGACTGCTGCGTGAACGCCTCGATGATGTCGCCCTCGGCGAGATCATGGAACCCGGCCAGCCCGATGCCGCACTCGTAGCCCTGGGCCACGTCGCGCACGTCGTCGCGGAAGCGCCGCAGGGAGTCCAGCTTGTCCGTGGCGATCAGCTTGCCGTTGCGGTAGACGCGGACCCCTGCGGTCCGCGGGATGTGGCCGTCGGTCACGAACGACCCGGCGATGACCGTGCTCTTGCCCACCCGGAAGATCTGGCGGACCTCGGCGCGACCCTCGACCTGCTCCACGATCTCCGGCTCGAGCATGCCCTTGAGGGCGGCCTCGATGTCGTCGGTGAGCTTGTAGATGATGTCGTAGAGGCGGACGTCGACCTTCTCGGCCTCCGCCGTCCGGCGGGCCTGCGGGTCGAGCTTCGTGTTGAAGCCGACGACGATCGCGTTGGACGCCGAGGCGAGCAGGATGTCGTTGTCGGTGATGTCGCCGGTGCCCTCGTGGAGGACGCTGATGCGCACCTCGTCCGAGATGATCTGTCCGAGCGCGTGCGTGATCGCCCCGAGCGAGCCGGACACGTCCGACTTCAGGATGATCCGGAGCTCCTTGGACTGGCCCTCCTGGAACTGGTTGAAGAGATCCTCGAGGGTCGCCTTCTGGCTGGTCCCGGCCTGCGCGGTTGCCGCGATGCGGGTCTGCTCGACCATGGACCGGGCGGTCTTCTCGTCCGCCACGACGCGCAGGATGTCGCCCGCCTCCGGGACCTCGTCGAGCCCGAGCACGAGCGCCGCGGACGAGGGGCCGGCCTTCTGGATCCGTTTGCCGGCCGCGTTCTCGAGCGCCTTGACCTTGCCGTAGGTCTTGCCCACGACGACGATCTCGCCGATCCGCAGCGTGCCGGTCTGGACGACGACCGTCGCCACCGGGCCGCGCCCCTTGTCCAGCTCCGCCTCGATGATCGTCCCGACCGCCGGGCGCTTCGGGTCGGCCTTGAGCTCCTGGAGATCGGCGACGAGGTTCACCATGTCGAACAGGTCGTCGAGGCCCTGGCGGGTCTTGGCCGAGACCTGGACGAGCGGGACGTCGCCGCCGTATTCCTCGATGACGACGTTGGCTTCCGTGAGCTCGGTCTTGACGCGGTCCGGGTTGGCGTCCGGCTTGTCGATCTTGTTGAGGGCGATGATGATCGGCACTTTCGCCGCGCGGGCGTGGCTGATCGCCTCGAGCGTCTGGGGCATGACGCCGTCGTCCGCCGCCACCACGATGATCGCGATGTCGGTGACCTTGGCGCCTCGGGCGCGCATCGCCGTGAACGCCTCGTGACCCGGCGTGTCGAGGAAGACGACCCGTTTGTCGTCCTTGACAACCACCGAGGCGCCGATGTGCTGGGTGATCCCGCCGCGCTCCCCGGCCGCCACGGCGGTGCTCCGGATCGCGTCGAGCAGGCTCGTCTTGCCGTGGTCGACGTGGCCCATCACCGTCACGATGGGTGCGCGGGGCACCAGCAACGACGGGTCGCCGTCGACGAAGAGCGTCTCCTTCGTCGCCGGTGCGGGCGCTTCCGTGCGCTCGTCCTCGGCCGTGACGACCGGCGCCTCCGCCTCGTCCGTCTCGAATCCCAGCTCCGTGGCGACGAGGGACGCGGTGTCCCGGTCGATCAGCTGGTTGATCGTGGCGAAGATCCCGCTCTTGATGAGCTCCCGGATGACGTCCGCCGGGTTGACCGCCAGGACCTCCGCGAGCTCCTTGACGGTGATCGTGGACGGCAGCACGACGGCTGCGCGCTCGCGCGGCTCGGCAACCGAGACCGGCGTGAACGCGCCGCCTTCGCGTCGCTGCGGTTTGCGGGGCCCGCGGCGCCCGCGGGTCCCGCTCCTGCTCCTGGCCATCAGGCCCCTCCTTCTTGGTCAACGTGGTTCTGCATCTGGGGTGTCGGGGCGCCGCCCCTGAACGGGTCGAAGAGCCCGGCCGGGATCGGGACCGCGAGCGCGCGCCGCAGCGTGCCCTTCGCCATCGCGAGGTCGTGGCACGCCGGATCGACGCACACGTAGGCGCCGCGACCGGGCGCCCGTCCGGTCGCATCGAGCGCGATCGTGCCGCCCGGCGTCCGCACCACCCGCAGCAGCTCGCGCTTCGGGCGGGCCGTCCGGCAGGCGACGCAGGTCCGGGTCGGGTGCTGCCGCGGAGGCAGGCCGCCGCCCACGCGCCCCGCTACGGTGTCACCTCCGCCGTTGGAAGGGCGGCCGGAACGTCCGCGCTCGCGGGCACGCCTTCTTCCTCGAGCTGGGCAGCGGGTGGCAGCTCGGCGGCGGGAGCGGCCGGCACAGGCGCAGCGGCACCAGGGACCGGCGCGACTGCCTCCGGTGCCTGGACGTCGCTGCGGATGTCGATCCGCCAGCCGGTCATCTTCGCGGCGAGTCGCGCGTTCTGCCCTTCACGCCCGATTGCGAGCGAGAGCATCTTCTCGGGGACGATGACGCTCGCGATCCGGTGCTCCTCGTCGATGTGCACGGCCACGACCTGCGCCGGGCTCAGCGCCTTCGCGACGAAGACGGCCGGGTCCTCGTGCCACTCGATCACGTCGATCTTCTCGCCGGCGAGCTCGGCCACGACGGCCTGGACGCGCGCGCCACGCTGGCCCACCGTCGCGCCGACGGGGTCGAGGCCCTCCTGGCGCGAGGCCACCGCGACCTTCGAGCGGCTGCCCGGCTCGCGGGCGATCGCCTTGATCTCGACGGTCCCGGCGTGGATCTCGGGGACCTCGAGCTCGAAGAGCCGGCGAAGGAACCCCTTGTGGGTTCGGCTGACGAGCACCTGCGGGCCCTTCGGGCCGCGGCGCACCTCCAGCACGAACGCCTTGACGTTCTGGCCGATCCGGTAGTGCTCCACCGGCGACTGCTCGGTTGTCGCGAGGATCGCCTCCGCCTTGCCGAGGTCGAGGATGATCGCCCGCGGCTCGACCCGGTTGACGGTCCCGGTGATGAGGTCGCCCTCGCGGCTCGCGAACTGGTCGTAGACGACGTCGCGCTCGGCCTCGCGCAGGCGCTGCAGGACGACCTGCTTCGCCGTCTGCGCACCGATCCGCCCGAATGCATCCTGGCCCAGCTGCTCGGTGACGACCTCCTCGCCGATCTCGGCATCGGGCTTGATCGCCCGGGCCTCCTCGAGGGTGAGCTCGGTGAGCGGATCCTCCACGACCGCGACGACGAGGCGCTCGCGGGTCACGAGCATCTCGCCGCGCTCCGGGTCGATCCGGACGCGGACGTCCTCGTTGCCGGGGATCCGGCGGTAGGCCGACTCGATGGCGTCGGAGATCGTCAGGACGAGGTGCTCCCGGGGGACGCCCTTCTCGGCGTTGAGCTGGAGGAGGGCGCCCACGAAGTCGCGGCTCATGCGGTCCACCTCTCACACTCGTGTTCGACCGACGGCGGCCGTCCCAGCCGACCGAAAGAAAAACGTGGGGGTCACCCACGTCATGGAGCGGCGCGGTCGAAGTTGCACCGGAGTATACCCCACGCGGGCCGCGCCTCCCCGCCGCGCCGCGTGACGCCTGCCGGTGCGTCGATGCAACGGGGGTGGCGCGCGGACGCACCGCCGGCCGCGCCGGCGCGCGGCGGCGTCCGGCTACGCGCTCGACGAAGTCGCCCCGGCCTCTGTCGGGACGCTGCCCGGGGCTGGGTAGCGCCGCTCCACGTACTCCTCGAGCAGCCCGATGAAGCGGGCCACGATGTCGTCGCCGCGGTATGTCGCGTAGAGCTTCCCATCGACGAAGACCGGCGCCACGGGCTCCTCGAAGGTGCCGGGGAGGCTGATCCCGATGTCGGCGTGCTTGCTCTCGCCGGGCCCGTTGACCACGCAGCCCATCACGGCAACCCGAAGCTCCTCGACGCCGGGGTGGAGCTCCCGCCAGGCCGGCATGCGCTCTTTGAGATGCACCGCGATGTCGCGTGCCATCTCCTGGAAGAAGACCGACGTCGTGCGCCCGCAGCCGGGGCAGGCGCTCACCTGGGGCATGAAGCTGCGCAGGCCGAGCGACTGCAGGACCTGCTGGGCGACCTCCACCTCGAGCTCGCGGCCCGCGCCGGGCTCTGGCGTCAGGGAGACCCGGATCGTGTCGCCGATCCCCTCGGAGAGGAGGACACTCAGGCCCGCCGTCGAGGCGACGATCCCCTTCATGCCCATGCCGGCCTCGGTGAGGCCGAGATGGAGCGGGTAGTCGCACTGCGCCGCGAGCCGCCGGTAGACGTCCACGAGGTCGCGCACGCCCGACACCTTCGCGCTCACGATGATCCGGTCGTGGCCCAGCCCGGTCTCCTCGGCCAGCTCGGCGGAGCGGAGGGCCGAGGCCAGCATGGCGTCGATCATCACGTCCCGGCTGTCACGCGGCGCGGCGAGGGCCGCGTTCGCCTCCATCATCGCCGTCAGGAGGGCCGGGTCCAGCGAGCCCCAGTTGACGCCGATCCGGACGGGCCGGTCGTGCTCGATGGCGACCCGCACGATCGTCTGGAAGTTGTCGTCGTGTCGCTTCGCGCCGACGTTGCCGGGGTTGATCCGGTACTTCGCCAGGGCTCGGGCAGCCTCCGGATATTCCACGAGGAGTTGGTGCCCGTTGTAGTGGAAGTCGCCGACGATCGGCGTCTCGAAGCCGAGGTCGCGGACCTTGCGCACCATCTCGGGCACCGCGGCCGCGGCCGCCTCGGTGTTGACGGTCACCCGGACGAGCTGCGACCCGGCCGCTGCCAGCCGGACGACCTGGAGCGCGGTCGCATCGGCGTCCGCCGTGTCCGTGTTCGTCATGGACTGGACGACCACCGGGTGGGCGCTTCCGACGAGCACGCCACCCACGTCGACCGACGGCGTGGGTCGCCGGGGCGGGCGCAACGCGTCCGCGCCGGTCACGGCGTCCCGCCGCCGACCTGCCGGACGATGTCGAAGTACGTGATCCAGATCAGGAAGCCGAACAGGAAGACGAATCCGACCAGGTACGTCAGGCGCTCCGCGGAGATGGCCGTCTGTGACGAGATGCCCCGGCCGCGCACCCCGGCCCGACGCATGATCGCGGCGCCGCGCCCCAGGAATGCCTTGAGCAGGAGCACGAAGATGCGGCCGCCGTCGAGCGGCGGGAAGGGCAGGATGTTGACCAGGGCCAGGTTCGCCGAGAGCAGCCCGGCCAGGTAGAGGGTGAAGATCGGCCCCAGCTGCCAGAACACGTCGCCGACCTGGACCGCGATCCCGACCGGGCCGGTGACCGGCGGCGCCTGCGTCGGATTCGACGCGACGGACGAGACGAGCGAGGCGAGGCCGTCGATGATCAGCCGGAACGCGCTGACCGTCCAGGTCGCGCCGGCGCCGATCGCGGTCACCGGGTCGCGGCCGGCGTAGGCGCCGGAGAAGCTCAGGCCCGCCCCGCGGATCCCCAGCGCACCCTTGTCGGCGGCCTCGTCGGGGGGCCGGAGCGTGAGCGCCACGTCGCGGACCGCGCCGTCCGCGGCGCGCACCCGGAGCGTGACCGCCTGGCCCGCCCGGTCGCGGAGGGCGGCGATCGCCGCCTGCCCGGCCTGCGGGCTCGGCAGGAGATCGAACGTCGTCCCGTCGATGGCCAGGATCGTCTCGCCCGACCGCAGGCCCGCGAGGTCGGCCGGGGAGCCGGCGACGACCTCGTTGAACGTGAGGCCGCCCTGTGGCGTGGCAAGCCAGGCGATCCCGGTGAAGATCACGAACGCGAGCAGGAGGTTCATGCCCACCCCGGCGAGCAGGACGACCAGCTTCTTCGGGAGGCTCGCGACCACGAACGATCGAGGGTCGTCCGAGTCCCCGTCCTCGCCCTCGAGCCGCACGAAGCCGCCGATCGGCAACCAGTTGAGCGTATAGAGCGTCTCGCCACGGTCGCGGAGGACCTTCGCCCGGGGCGGGAACCCGATCCCGAACTCGTGGACGCGGATCCCGAAGAGGCGCGCCAGCACGAAGTGGCCGAGCTCGTGGATCACGACCAGCGAGCACAGGATGAAGACGAAGAGGAGGATCGTGATCGCCCCCTGGATGATCGCCATGGCTCCTCCTACACGGGTCGCCCGCCGGCGGTTCCCGGCGAGCTGAAGGCGGCGCGGACCTCGCGGTCGAGCGCCACGAGGTCATCGTACCCCGGCGCCTGCCCGGGACCCGTCCCGAAGCGGTCGACGGCCGCTTCGAGGAGGCGCGGAACCCCCGGAAAGTCGAGCGTTCCACCGAGGAAGCGCGCGACTGCCACCTCGTCGGCGGCGATCAAGGCCGCCGTGGCCCGGGACCCGAGCAGCCCCGCCTCGCGGGCGATCCGCAGGGCGGGGAACCTGGCCTCGTCGGGGGCGCGGAAGTCGAGCCGGGCCGTCGCAACGAGGTCCGGCCCGGCGGCCGGCGAGGGTCGACGCGACGGGTACGTGATCGCGTACTGGATCGGCAGCCGCATGTCCGGGGTTCCGAGCTGCGCCTTCATCGACCCATCGACAAAGCGGACGGCCGAGTGGACCACCGACTGCGGATGGATGACCACCTCGATGGCCGGATAGGCCATGCCGTAGAGCCAGTGTGCCTCGATCACCTCGAGGCCCTTGTTGGCGAGCGTCGCCGAGTCGATCGTGATCTTGGCCCCCATGCGCCACGTCGGGTGGCGGAGCGCCATCGCCGGCGTGATCCCGGGAAAGGCGTCGATCGGCGTGTCGAGGAACGGGCCGCCGGACGCCGTCAGCACGAGCGCCGCGACGCCCGACAACGCCTCGCCGACCAGGCACTGCCAGATCGCGGAGTGCTCGGAATCGATCGGACGGAGCCAGCCGAGCGCGGTCGCGAGCGGGTCCCGCGGGTCGGTCGCGGCGCGCTCCGCGGCACGGGCGTGCGCCTCCGCCATGACGAGGTGACCGCCCGCGACGAGCGTCTCCTTGTTCGCGGTCGCGACCACCTTGCCGGCGCGCAGCGCTGCGAGGACCGGCCGGAGGCTCACCATGCCGCCCGTCGCCACCACGACGAGGTCGACGTCATCGCGGGTCGCGAGCTCGACGAGCGCGTCCGGGCCGCCGACCCGGAGCGTCCCGGCCGGAAGGTCGAGCGGCGTCGCGTCCGCGAGCGCGACCGCCGCGGGCCGGTGCTCGCGGGCCTGCGATTCGAGGAGCGCCGCCTGCGAGCCGGTCGCGAGCGCGACCACGTGCCAGTCCGCGGCGAGCCCGGCGAGGACGTCCAGCGCCTGCTTCCCGATTGAGCCGCCCGAACCGAGCAGCGCGACCCCGCGCGGCCGGTCAGGCGGCGACGAGGACGACATACGCCACGAGGACGGGCGCTGCGAAGAGGAACGAATCGACCCGGTCCAGGATCCCCCCGTGGCCGGGGATCGCGCTCCCAGAGTCCTTCGCGCCCGCGGCGCGCTTGAGCAGGCTCTCGGCGAGGTCCCCCGCCTGGGCCGCGGCGCCAAGGAGCGGCCCGAGGACCAGGGCCTCGAGCGGCGATCGGCCGCTGATCGCGAGCACGCAGCCCACCCCGACCGTCGCCACGACGAGCCCGCCGAGCACACCCTCCAACGTCTTCTTCGGCGAGATCCAGGCCATGAACGGGCGGCGTCCGATCGCCCGTCCCACGAGGTATGCGCCGGTGTCGAAGCTCCACACGCCGGCGAGCAGGATCAGCACCCAGCGCCGCTCCGGCCAGAAGACCCGGTCGAACGACGCGGGATCCGTCCACTGGGTGGTGAGGGTCGCGAGCGCGCCGAGGAGGCCGACGTAGAGGGCGCCGAAGAGCGTGGCCGACCACGCGCTGAAGCCCGCGGACGCATCGCGGCGGGCGAACGCCGCAACTGCCAGCCCGATGGCAACCACGCCCACCAGCGCGACGCCGTCCAGGGCGGCAAGACGTCCCGCCACGTCGAGGGCCGCAGCGGGACGGCCCAGCAGGTTGCTGCCGAGGCCCGCCGGGATGGCAGCCGCGCCCACGAGCACGGCCGCGCCTACGACGACGCCTCGGTGGATGACCGGCTGCCCCGCGAGGGGCAGCAGGCGCTCGGCCTCGCGCCCGGCCGCGATCGCGAGGAGCACGGCCAGGATCCCGATCCCGATCCCGCCGGCGGCGAGCGCCACGATGACGACGGGGACGATGACGAGCGCGCTGGTGGTCCGCTCGCGCACGGCGTGTCGGTCAGCGCCCGAACCGGCGCCCGCGCCGCGCGAACTCCTCGAGCGCCGTGTCGAATGCCTCGGCGTCGAAGTCCGGCCAGAGCGCCGGGCAGGAATGGAACTCCGCGTACGCCGACTGCCAGATCAGGAAGTTGGACAGGCGCTGCTCGCCGCCCGTCCGGATGACGAGGTCGGGATCGGGCAGCCCGGCCGTGTAGAGATGCGCCTCCACGGTGGCCTCGTCGATCTGGTCGGCCGGCGTGCCGGCGTCGACGATGGCCCGGATCGCGTCCACGATCTCGGTCCGGCCGGCGTAGTTGAAGGCAATGTTGAGGATCAGGCGCGTGCCGTCCTCGGTCGCCGCGAGCGCCTCCGTGATCGAGCCGCGGATGTCGGCGGGCACCTCGGCGAGACGCCCCGAGACGCGCACGCGGACCCCCTGCCGGACGAGCTCCGGCGTCTCCGCGCGGATCGCCTGGTCGAGCAGCGAGAAGAGGCCGGCCACCTCGTCGTCGGAGCGCGCCCAGTTCTCGCGGCTGAACGCGTAGAGCGACAGCACGGCGATGCCGCGCCGGATCGCGTGCTCCACGAGCCAGCGGATCTTGTCGACCCCGGCGGCGTGTCCCTCGAGCTCGGCCACGCCGTGGGCGCGGGCCCAGCGGCGATTGCCGTCCATGATGATCGCCACGTGGACGGGCCGCGGACCGGCCTCGGGCGAGCTGTCTGCTCCGCCGGAAAGCGGCTCGTCGTGAGCGGCGCGCCGCGCGTCCGTGGGACGGGCGACCTGGGCGCGGCTCACCTAGACCTCGAGGACCTCGCGCTCCTTGGCCCCGCCCACCTTGTCGACCTCGGCGATCTGGCGATCGGTCACCTTCTGGAGCACGTCCAGCTCCCGGTGCGCCTCGTCCGTGCCCAGGTCTCCGTCGCGCTCTTCCTTCTTGATCGCGTCGGCTGCCTCGCGGCGCAGGTTCCGGATCTCGACCCGGGCCTCCTCCATCCGGCGATGGACGACCTTCACGATGTCCTTTCGGCGCTCCTCGGTCAGCTGCGGGATGTTGAGCCGGACCGCCGTCCCGTCGACGTTCGGGGTCAGGCCGACGTCGCTCTTGAGGATCGCCTTCTCGATCGCCCCCAGGACGCTCCGGTCCCAGGGCTGGATCACGATCTGGTGCGGCTCGGGCACGCTGATCCCGGCAAGCTGGTTGAGGGGAGTCGCCGCGCCGTAATACTCGACGAGGATCCGCTCCACGAGCGCGGTCGAAGCCCGGCCGGTGCGGATCCCCTGCAGGTCCCGCTCCAGGATCTCGACGGCCCGCGTCATCTTCGGCTCGATGGTCCCGATGACCTGGCTGCTCATGCGGGGGTACCTCCGGAGATGCGGGTCCCGATCTGCTCCCCCATTGCGGCCCGGCGCACGTTGTCGGGCCGGTTCAGGTCGAAGACGATGATCGGAAGATCATTCTCCATGCACAGCGAGACAGCCGTGGCGTCGAGCACCGCGAGCCGATCGGTCAGGACGTCCCCGAACGTGAGCTCCGTGAAGCGGCGGGCGTCCGGGTGGGTCAGCGGGTCGGCCTCGTAGACGCCGTCGACGCGCGTCGCCTTGAGCAGGACGGAGGCGCCGATCTCCACGGCCCGCAGGGCGGCGGCGGTGTCCGTCGTGAAGTACGGGTTGCCGGTGCCCGCCACGAAGATCGCGACGCGGCCCTTCTCGAGATGGCGAATGGCGCGGCGCCGGATGTACGGCTCGGCCACCTCGTTCATGGCGATCGCGGTCATGACGCGCGTCGGGACCCCTACGCGCTCCAGCGCGTCCTGGAGGGCCAGGCCGTTCATGACCGTGGCCAGCATCCCGATGTAGTCCCCGGTGGCCCGGTCCATCCCGCGGGCGGCGGCCGCCATGCCACGGAAGATGTTGCCGCCCCCGACCACGATGCCGACCTGGACACCTGCCGACCGGGCGGCCCCGATCTGGCCGGCAATGAACGCGCAGAAGGCCGGATCGACGCCGTACTGGCGATCGCCGAGCAGCGCCTCGCCGGAGATCTTGAGCAGGATCCGGCCGTAGCGAGGCGCCGACACGGCGCCGGACGTCGCCGACGCGGCGCCGGATGTCGCCGTCCCGGCTGCGGCCTCGCTCACAGCTCCTCGCCGAGCGCGTAGCGGGAGAAGCGACGGACCCTGATGTTCTCGCCGATGTTTGCGATCGCCCCGGTCACGAGATCGCGGACGGTCAGGTCGGTGTCACGGAAGGGCTGGTCCATCAGGCAGACCTCGGTGTACCACTTCTTGAGCTGGCCCTCGACGATCTGCGGCCGGATGTGCTCGGGCTTCTTCTGGGTCGCCTCGTCCGCAAGCAGGGCCGCCTTCCGCGCCTCCAGCTCGGCGGCGGGGATCCGGTCGACGTCCACCCAGGTCGGGGCGAGGCCGGCGACCTGGACCGCCAGGTCGTGGACGAGCTTCTGGAACTCGTCGGTCCGCGCAACGAAGTCCGTCTCGCAGTTGACCTCGATGATGACGCCGACGCGACCGCCGGGATGGATGTAGCTCGAGACGAGGCCCTCGCGCGCCTCGCGCCCGGCCCGCTTCGCGGCGGCGGCGAGCCCCCGCTCGCGGAGCAGGGCGATGGCCTTGTCGAGGTCGCCATCCGACTCCTCGAGGGCACGCTTGCAGTCCATGAAACCGGCGCCGGTGCGCTCGCGCAGCTCCTTGACATCGCTCGCGGAGAAGTTCGCCATGGGTGAGTGCGTCTCCTGTCAGGTTCGGTCGGCCGGGCGCGTGCCGACGGCCGGGGCTGGGAAGTCGGTGTGTCTACTCGGCCGGGATGGCCGGGTCGATCGCGGGCGAAGCGTCCGCCGGAGCGGCGATCACAGCTCCTGGCAGGAGCGCCTCCTCCTCGACGTCGGGCTCGAAGGTGAGGGCCCCGCCGGCCGCGAGCTGCGCGACGAGGTCGTCGGCGGATGCCATCTCGTCGGTCTCGAAGGCGGCGGCCATCTCGGGCTCCGGCTCCGGCTCGCGGTCGGTCCGGGCGGCCCGCTCGCGGCTTCCCTCGATGGCTGCATCGGCGATCAGCGAGCAGAGCAGGCGGATGGCGCGGATCGCGTCATCGTTGCCCGGGATGATGTAGTCCAGCTCATCCGGGTCGACGTTCGTGTCGCCGGTCCCGATGATCGGGATCTCGAGCTTGATGCACTCGGCGACCGCGATCCGCTCGCGTGCCGGGTCGATGATGAAGACCGCCCCGGGCAGGCGCCGCATCTTCCGGATCCCGCCGAGCGAGAGCTTCAGCTTGCGAAGCTCCTCGGAGAGGACCGCGGCTTCCTTCTTCGAGAGCCGGTCGAAGTCGCCGTTGATCTGGCGGGCCTCCAGCTGCTCGAGCAGGCCGAGGCGCTTCTTGATCGTCACGAAGTTCGTGAGCATGCCGCCGAGCCACCGGCTGGTGACGTAGGGCTGGCCCGCCCGCTCGGACTCCTGGATGATCGGCTCCTGGGCCTGCTTCTTCGTGCCGACGAAGAGGACCTGCTCGCCGCGGGCCGTCGTCTCGCGGATTGCGTCGAGGGCGAGGTCGAGGCGCTTGACCGTCTGGGCCAGGTCGATGATGTGGATCCCGTTGCGCTCCGCGAAGATGAACGGGCGCATCTTGGGATTCCAGCGGCGAGTCTGGTGGCCGAAGTGAACGCCGGCCTCGAGAAGCTGCCGCATGGAGACGGTGGGCACGGGGTGGACCTCCTGTTTCGGTTGTTCCTCCGCGGGCCCTGCCCCGGGACCGGGCGACGCTTCCGCGGCCCGGCACCGACCCGAAGCGTGGTCTGGCGCCGCGTGTGATCTCGCCGGCCCGATTCTCGGCACGGCGGCAGGCAACCGGACGGTCCGGCGGCCGGGCGGAGTCTACCACAGGCCTCCGGCCGGTCAGGCGATCCCCGTGTCAGGCGATCCCCCGGTGGTGGCGGATCCGTACCGGCCCACCGGGCACCGCGGGTGGCTCGACGGCCACGAGATCCAGGCGAACCGGGAGGTCCGGCAGGGCGGTCCCGTCGGACAGCCGGCCCGCTTCGATCAGCCGACCGACGCCCGCCCGGAGATGGGCCAGCTTGCGCCGGTCGACCGTCTCCTCGGGCAGCCCGAAGTCGCGCGAGCGACGCCAGCGCACCTCGACGACGACCAAGGACGGCGGCGGACCGGGATCCGTCGCCACGAGGTCCAGCTCCGATCGACCGGCGCGCACCCGGCGACCGAGGAGCGCCCAGCCCAGGGCGAGGAGCCGCCGGGCGACCTCGTCCTCGGCCGCGTCGCCGGCGCGCTGGAAGGAGGTGCGGGTCTCGGTCGGGACGTGCGCGGTCATGCCCCACCCTACCCCGCGGGCATCACCGCGGCCTTACCAGGCCAGGGCGGCCACGGGCTCCAGGTCGGGATCGGCCGCAGGCGGCGCCTCGAACGACGGCCCCAGCGCCTGGAAGCGGAGCTCGAGCTGCTCGACGCCGGCGAGCGCCTCGCGGATCGGCGCGAACGAGCGCCGGTGGAACGGGGTCACGCCGAGTGCACGGAGGGCGGCCCGATGCTCCGCGGTCGCATAGCCCGCGTTGTGCTCCCAGCCGTAGCCTGGGTAGCGCACCGAGAGCCGCGCCATCAGCCGGTCACGAATGACCTTCGCCACGACCGAGGCGCAGGCGATCGAATAGACGGATGCGTCGCCGTCGACGATCGCGTCGTACGGGCCGACGTCGGCCTCGAAGCCCGCGATCGGGAGCCCGTCGACGAGGACGTGGTCGTGGCCGCCGAGCCGGGCGATCGCGCGCCGCATGGCGAGATGGGTGGCGTGGTAGATGTTGAGCCGATCGATCTCCGCCACCGACGCGGCGCCGACGCCGATCGCCACCGCCCGCCGCCGGATCTCCGGGGCGAGGGCCTCGCGCTGCGATGCCGAGAGCGTCTTCGAGTCACGCACGCCGCGGACCTGCCGGCAGTTCGGGCGGACGATCACGGCCGCGGCGACGACCGGTCCGCAGGTCGGCGCGACCCCCACCTCATCGACCCCAGCGACGCGGCTGGCGCCGGCCTTCCAGAGCAGTCGCTCGCGGCGCAGGGTGGGCACGGGCGGGGCCATCGCGGGACAGCGTAGGCCATCCACTCGCCCGCCGCCGGAATCGAGACGGCCCCGCCGGGGCGGGGCCGTGTGCGAAGGAAGCGCGCCGATCCGGCGCCGCCGATCAGTTCGAGCGTCGCTCGCGAAGGGTGGCGGCCTTGCCGACCCGCCGGCGCAGGAAGTACAGCTTGGCGCGACGCGCCACGCCGTGTCGGACGACCTCGATCTTCTCGATCCGGGGGCTGTTCACCTTGAAGGTCCGCTCCACGCCAACGCCGGAGGCGATCCGCCGAACGGTGAGCGATCGCGTGATCCCGCCGCCGGTCAGGCGGAGGATGGTGCCTTCGAAGACCTGGACCCGCTCCCGGTTTCCCTCGACGACCTTGGCGCTGACCTTGACGGTGTCGCCGGGCGCGAGGGTCGGGATGTCGGTTCGAATCTGGTCCTTGACGATCTCGTCGAGTACGTTCACCGGGTCGACCCCTGCTGCACTGGGCGGCCGGGATGGTCCCGCGAGCCGCGATTCTGGGCACGATGGATCGGTCGCGGGAGGGCGACCGACGGCGGAGTATAGCACGCGACGACGGCGCTCACGGGTGCGCGGCCTGGTCCAGCGGGGGGCCGCCGATCGACTCGTGCACCTCCCCGGAAGCACGTTCCTCGATCACCTCGTCGAGCAGGCGCGCCTCCTCCGGGCTGTGCGGCCGTCCCTCGAGGAGGTCCGGCCGACGTTCGAGGGTCCGCCGGAGCGACTCGCGCAGTCGCCAGCGGCGGACCGCGCCGTGATCGCCCGAGGTCAGGATCTCCGGGACGCCGGTCCCCTCGAAGACCGCCGGACGCGTGTACTGGGGGTACTCCAGGAGCCCGCTCGTGAACGACTCGTCGATGAGCGAGCCCGGCTCGATGGCGCCGGGGAGCAGGCGCAGGATCGCATCGCACACGACCAGCGCCGGCAGCTCCCCGCCGGTCAGCACGAAGTCGCCGATCGAGAGCTCGAGGTCGACCATCCCGCGGATCCGCTCGTCGACGCCCTCGTAGCGCGGGCACACGAGGACGAGGTGCGATCGCGCCGCCAGGTCCTCGGCGCGTCGGTGGCGGAACGGCTCGCCGGCGGCGTCGAACAGGATGACCATGCTGTCCGGACGACGAAGCGCGGCCAGCGCCGCGGCGACGGGCTCCGGCCGGAGCACCATCCCGGCGCCGCCGCCGTACGGGGCATCATCGACGCTCCGGTGGCGGCCCAGGCCCCATTCCCGCAGGTCGTGGACCCGGACCGTGGCGAGGCCCTCGTCCTGGATGCGCGCCGGGATGCTCGCGGCGAGCGGCCCGGCGAGCATCTCCGGGAAGAGGGTCAGGATCTCGATCTCGAGCGGCACCCGACCGGCGCTCAGCCCGGGGCGATCCCGGAGTCGGACTCCGGCGAGGTCGCGACATCCGCGTCCACGGCCGGAGGGAGATCCGGGTCGGCGGCCACGGCGCGTGGCGGGCTCACCTCGCCCTTGCGGGGTCGAGGTGCCCGGGGCGGCCGCGGCGGCCGGATCTGGTCCGGGCGGGGGAGATCCAGGGCCTCCGGGTCGGCCACGATCTCGCCCCGGCGGGGGGCGAGGATCCGGACGAACGGGCGCGCCACCGGAAGGTCGAAGGGACCCCGCGGGCCGCCCTCGACCACCAGCATCTCCGCGCCGCCCGAGCGGTAGACGTCGCGCACCGTGCCGAGCGCCTCGCCGTCGGGATCGACGACGGGGCAACCCATCAGCTCGTGCCAGTAGTAGCTCCCACGTGGCAGCACCGGCACGAGGCCCGCGTCCGCCTCGAGGTACACCGAGAGATAGGCCGCGGCCGCGTTCCGGGTCGGGATCTCGTGGAACCGGATGATCCAGCCGGGCGCCGCGGCCCAGGCCTCGGCGACCGTCAGTGGCTCGGCGGCACCCTCGGGGTAGAGGCGGGCGCCCGGGGCAAACCGGGCGCCCGGGTCGTCGGTCAGCACCTCGACCCGGAGCCCGCCGTTGACGCCGTGAAAGCCGCGAACGAGCGCGACGACCAGTCGCTCCGCGCTCGCGTCCGGCTGGCTGGAGATCAGACGATCTCCAGCTGGAACTGCTCGCCGTCGCGGGCGCCGACGACCTTGAGGAGCGTGCGAAGTGCCTTCGCGACGCTCCCGTTCCTGCCGATCACCTTGCCCATGTCGTCCTCGGCGACGCGGAGCTCGATGACGGTCGCGCCCGCCTCCTGGGTGACCACGACCTGGACCTGGTCCGGATGATCGACGAGCGCCTTCGCGACGAACTCGACGAGCTGGGGTGCGGCCATCGCGGACCCCTTCCCTACTTCGCGGCCGGCAGGACGCCGGCGTTTCGGAGGAGGCGCTGGACCGTCTCGGTCGGGAGGGCGCCCTTGGCGATCCACGCCTTCGTCTTCTCGACGTCGACGGCGAAGTCGACCGGCTCGGTCCGGGGGTTGTAGTGGCCGAGGATCTCGATCGTGCGGCCGTCGCGCGGGCTGCGGCTGTCGGCCACGACGACGCGGTAGGCGGGCTGTTTCGTCGCGCCGACGCGCGTGAGGCGAATGCGAGCTGCCATGTCCTGGTCCTTCTCCTCCTGCTTGGTCGTGGGGTGGCCCGGGCGGACCGTGACCCCGCCATTGGCTGCTACTTGAACACGAGCACCTGGCGAATGGTTCGCGTGGCGCCCGGCGCCTTGCTCACGGACGCGAACGCGTCGAACGGCTCGAGGAACGGCTTCACGTCGGTCTCGTAGCGTGTCTTCTCGGCGGCGGGCAGGAGCGCCTCGACCGCGGCACGGGTCCCGGAGATGTCCACGAAGACGTCGCTCACGCCGTCGCCGCCGGCCGCCGAGATCGCGGTCGTGTACGCATGCGTCGTGGAGAGCGACGAGTTCGCCGACGTGTCCACGACGTCCTTCACGAAGTCGAGCGTCCCGAGGACGAAGACTCCCTTCTGGACCGTGGCCGCGATCTCGGGGACCGCCATCCCGGACGCCTGCCCGGCGATCGTGACGACGAGCAGGCTGCCGCCGCCGTAGGCCTCGGTGCGCGTCGTGATCCCCGCGCCCGCCCCGCCCAGGGCAAGCGCCGCCTGGACCTGCGCGAGCGTGCGGGTCGCGGCGGCCTCGTCCGTGGCGATCGCCGCCACGCCCCCGCCGAACGCACCGCCGTTGTACTCCACGGCGATCGCCGAGTCGCCCGCCCATCCGAAGAGCGACTCGAGCCCGCCGATGGCGGCGAGCGCCGTGTCGACCTGGTCGAGCGTGCCCTTGACGGACGGATCGCAGGCGATCCCCGCCTTGACGCCGGACCAGAGCGCGACGAGCGCCGGGCCGGCCTGGCGACCTTCGAAGGCCGCGAGCGTCGTCACCGGGAGGTGCGCAGCGATCGCGCTCGGCGTGTCCTTCTGGGTCGTGCCAGGTGCGGCCGCGGCGGATGCCGCCGGGGCGACCAGGTCCATCACCAGGGCAGCGTCGGCCGCGTGGGCGAACCCGGCCGCCCAGTCCGGAACGGCCGAGGTCGCGCTGTCCTTGCATGCCTGGGGGATGCTCGCGGCGCTGCTGCCCGCGGCGCTGCCCATCGCGAGGAGGGAGTCGAAGAGCGATCGCGTGTCGAGGTAGCCGAAGCCGAGGTAC
>JADGQH010000059.1 GCA_017881985.1 Chloroflexota bacterium
TGCGCTCGATGCCCGCGGCGTCGAGCAGGTCGAGGGTCGGGCGGCGGCCGGCGCCCCCGGTCGCCGCCCCGGCTCCGCGGCCGGTCACCGGCCTGGCTCCGCGGCCGTGTCTGCGATCCGCACGAGCTCCGCGGCAAGCGCGGGATCGAGCGGGGCACCCTTGGCGGACGCGAGCAGCTCGAGGGCGCGCTCGTGCGCGCGCTCCCGTGCGTCGACCCGGGGTGTGCCGTCCGGCGACGGCGGGCGGCGGTCGATGAGCGTCGGGCTCCACCGCTCCCGCATGTGCCGCCGGGTGTGCGCCTCGGCGAGGAAGTCGCCGCCGGGGCCGACCCCGCGGATCACGTCGAGCGCAAGCGACTCGTCGTCGACGGGGATGCCGCGGCAGACCCCGCGGACCAGGCCGAGGATCTCCGCGTCGAGCAGGAGCTGCTCGTAGGACCAGATCCGGCTGCCGGCGAGCAGGCCCATGCCGAGGAGCATGTCCGCGCGGCCGACGCACGCGGCGAGCGCCGCGAGGCCGTTCTCCAGGCCGGCCCGCCAGTCCGGGACGTGCGCGCCGGTCGCGAAGGCGCCCATCGACAGCGGGACCTGGTATCGCTCGGCCAGCTCCCCCGAGGCCAGCCCGAACAGGACGTCCTCCGGGCCGCCGCCCGTGTAGGCACCCGTCCGCAGGTCCATCGCGGTCTGCGCCGCGGCGTAATAGACGGGCGCGCCGGGGAAGGCCAGCTGGACGAGCGCGAGCGCCGAGAGCACCTCTGCATTCCCGACCGCCAGGGTGCCGGCCAGCGTCGCCGGACCGGTGTGCGCACACGACGCCATGGTCATGAAGCCGGTGGGGATCCCCGCCTCCGCCGCGACAAGCGCGGCGTCGAGCGCGCCGGCTTCGTGGGCGAGCGGGCTGATCGTGCAGAACGTCAACGACAGGGGCGGTCGCGCGCGAAGTGCGGCATCGCCGCCGGCAAGCGCCAGTGCCATCTCGACCGCAACGGCGGCCTCGCGCGGGTGCATCACCGATTCGGTCTGGACGTGCTTCGACGTGATGCCGAGCGCGGCCGCGAGCTCCCGGAGCGCGCGTGTCTCGGGCGGGACGTCCTGGGCCGAGACCGGCATCCAGATGAAGCCCACGTCGGGCAGCTCCTCGGCGACCCGGCAGATCGCCGTGATGTCCTCGAGCGTGGAGCGTCGCCGCTCTCCGGTGGTCGGGTCCGCGACCTCCACGCCGCAGCCGTCGGTGGCCGCCCACACGTGGTGGCCGTCGAGGGGCAGGTCGCGGTCAGGGTCGCGGCCGGCCAGCGTGAAGGCGGCCGGGGCCTGACGCAGCGCGGAATCGATCACATCGGCCGGGACGCGCACGATCCCGGTTCCCGGGTCGACGTGCGCGCCATGGGCCGACCAGATCGCCTGCGCGCGGGTTGACGGGAAGCGGACGCCGACCGTCTCGATCAGCTCGAGGGTGGCCGCGTGGATGCGATCGAGCGCAGCGGGGTCGAGAACCTCGAGCCGGATCGCGGGATCGACGAGCGTTGCAAGGGGTCGACGCGCCGGCGTCGACGCCGGCTGCACGGCGAGGGTCGCGGGCGTCACGTCGGCCGGCCTCATGCCGGCGCGCCGACGAGTCGGCGTGCGGTGTCGACGGCGGCGATCGCATCTTCCGCGTAGGCGTCCGCGCCGATCTCCTCGGCCCATGCGCGCGTCACCGGAGCGCCGCCCACCATCACCTTGATTCCGGGCCGGAGGCCGGCCGCGACCAGCGCCTCGACCACGGCGCGCTGGCCGGTCATGGTCGTGGTGAGGAGCGCCGAGACGCCGACCAGGTCGGCATGAACCTCGGCAGCCTTGGCGACGAACGCCGCCGGGGAGACGTCGACGCCCAGGTCGTGGACCTCGAAGCCGTTCGCCGAGAGGAGGGTCGCCACGAGGTTCTTGCCGATCTCGTGGATGTCGCCCGCAACCGTCCCGAGCACGACGCGGCCGGCGGTCGCGCGCTGCTCGCCGCCCGCCGTGAGCGCAGGCTCGATCACGCGCATCGCGGCCTGCATCGCCCGCGCGGCGAGCATCAGGTCGGGCAGGAACAGGTCGCCGTTCGAGAACCCCTCCCCGACCTCGCGCAGGGCCGGCATCGCGGCCTCGTCGATAAGCCGGAGGGGTGGGATCCCCGCTGCGAGCGCCTCCCGCGCGGCCGCCTCCGCCTTGGCCGGCTCGCCATCCGTGACGGCCTGTCGCAGGGCCGCGAAGCTCGTCTCGTCCATCGCACACCTCTCGCCGCGTTGCGCGGCTCCTCCGCACCACCCGCCGCGACCCGTTGGGGTGCGCGGCCCGACCGATCGCGAGGCGTGGGTCAGAGGCCGGCCCGGGCCTCGGCTCGGGCCACGATCTCGCGGAGCTCCGCCGAGGCCGCTTCGGGCAGCGGCGGCGGGATGGACCGGCCAGCGAGGATCGCATCCACGCGGTCGGCCGCACGGGTGCCGAGCGGGTGCCCGCCCGCGGCGGCCCAGGCGCCGCGGGACCGGCGATCGAGCAGGGTGGGATACCAGCGCGAGCGGTAGTGGGCCAGGGTGTGGTCGGCCTCCAGGAACGACCCGTCGGGTCCGAGCTCGTCCACGAGGTCGAGCGCGAGCGCCTCGTCGGAGAGATCGAGTGGCGCAGTAGCCGCCCGCGTCCAGCCGACCAGCTCGTCGCAGATCGCGAGCTGTGCGAGCGACCCGGCAAGGCCCGACTCCAGGTACCCGCTGTCGTGGGTGACCTGGCCCGCGGCGAGCGCGTCGAGGAGGATCGCGGCGGCGGCCTCCGCGGCAGCCTGGCCGTCGACGACCTTCGAATCCGCGCCTCCGCCGAGGCTGAACATCGGGAGCCCCAGGTGGTGTGCGAGCGCCTCGGCGGCGCCCTTCGGGTCCGGGCCCACGTACGGATCGACCGTGGTCCGAAGGTCCAGCGCGTCGCCGCCGAAGCCCGGCACGACGACCGGAGCGCCCTCGCGGACCAGCTGGGCGATGACGAGACCCGCGAGGACGCCCGCGTGGTTCACCGCGAGCGTCCCGGCGAGCGTCACGGGGCCCGTGGTCCCGCCCGAGGTGACGGGAATCCAGAGCGCCGGCAGGCCGCGCTCGGCCAGGAAGAGGAGCCGGTCGACGGCGTCCGCGTCGAGCAGCAGGCCGCGCGTCACGTTGATGTACCAGGCCACCGACGGCCGTGCCGCCAGCTCACCGGCGCCGCCCGCGACCGCTTCGGCCATCGCGAGCACGTCGCGCAGGCCGGCCATCTCGTAGGTGACCACGATCAGCGGCTTCGTCGTCCCCGTCAGCATCGCGACTGCCTGGTGGCGATCGGCGACCCGCCCGTCGACGTCGGACGGAAGGAACATCGACATCGCGAACGCCATGTTCGGGAGCGCATCGACCAGGGCGATGCCCGCGCGAACGTCGTCCAGCGTCGCGAGCCGCCGGTCGCCCGTTCGCCCATCGATGATGGATGGGCAATCCGACCCGGGTCCGAACCAGGCTGTCTCGCCGCCCCACTCGATCGCGGGGCGCCCGGTCCGGTCGTGCAGCGTGAGCGCCTTCGGCGCGACCGCGAGCGCCTCGGCGACCAGCTCGGCGGGGATCCGGACGCGATCTGCCTCGTCGACCCTGGCGCCGGCCGCCGCAAGCAGGCGGCGCGCCTCCGGGTGGTCGACCCGGACGCCGGTCCGCTCGAGGATCGAGCACGCTGCGGCGTGGAGCCGCGCACATCCGTCGGCGGACGTGCGATTCCAGCGGCCGGCGCCGGGCGTGATCGCCGCGGGGCCGGACCGGTCGCTGTCGCGGGCGGGAGCGGGAATGGGCATCGGACCTCCAGCCACGCGAGCGTGCCGGGGCGAACGACGGGTCCGCCAGTGCGGAATGGCCCATTCCTGACCCGGTGCGCTCAACGCCCGGACATCCCGCGAACGCCGAGGCGCGCAGGCGGCCGTGGAACCCAGGCATACACGCAGCGACGCCCCCGGATTGCTCCGGGGGCGGCTTTCGAGAGGTTACGCGGAGGTCATCCGAGCGCCTTGAGCGCGGCGACGCACGCCCGGGCATCGGCCCTGGCTCCGGCGAGCAACCCACGGCCGGATTTGATGCTCGTCCGCGAGCTCACGAGGATGGGCTTCGCCGTCCCGGCGTTGTACTGGGTCGGCGTCAGCGGAAGGACGGCCGCCGGGATCCCCGCGACCAGCGGAGAAACCTGGGCGACCTTCGCGGTCATCGCACTGAGATCGGCCTGCGCCCCGGAGACATCCTTGCCGGCCGCCTTGTCGGCGTCGATCCGGGCCTGGAGCTTCGTGGCCTGCGTGCCGAGGCGGGCGACTGCCGCGAGCTCGTTTTCGGCCGCGATCACGTCGGCGACCTTGGGAACCATGAGGAGGTAGATCCGGAAGTCCGTGGCGATCTTCTTGAGGTCGGCCTTCAGAGCCTGAACGTCCGTCTCGCCGTCGATCGCGGCGCGGAGGGCCGTCAGCCCGCTCGTATCGGCGGTGAGCTGCGACCGGAGCGCGTCGCGGTCCCCGGCGGTGAGGCCGGCCGCGTCCGCCACGCGGGACTGGAGCTTCGTGATCGTGTCGAGCCGCCGGTCGATCTCGCAGTCGCCGAGCTTGCGGAGGTTGCCGACGCCGTTGTCCTTCGCGGTCGCCGTCTCGGCGACGCAATGCCGCGTGGCGGCTGCGGTGCTGGCCTCCGGAACGAGCGGCGACGCCGTCCCGACCGCGTACGTCGGCGCAACCGATCCGATGGCGAGCAGGCCACCAACGACGATGGATGCGAGCGTACCTCGAGCTATGGGCTTCATGGGTTGGTCTCCTTGCGACGGGGTGCATGGCTGACGTCTCGAGCCCGGTCGATCGGTGGGATCGGGGGTCGTCATGCATCACGATCGAGCGCGTCCGTAAGGGCGTCCCCGCGGTCACATTCGGGCGATGTAAGGCGGCCGGCGAGCACCTCGACCCGTGAGCCCCCGACGTCCGCGACCGTGGTCGCACCTGTCGCCATGGACGGACGCACGAGAGCCGGCCATCCCCGGACGGATGACCGGCTCTCTGTCACGTGTCGAGCGTGAAGTCCCCCGGAGCGGGGCCCCGGCGGACGCTGCGATTCCCTAGAAGTCCATGTCTCCGCCGCCGCCGTGGCCGTGGCCGGCGCCGTTGCCGCCGTCCTTCTTCTCGGGAAGGTCCGTCACGAGCGTCTCCGTCGTGAGGACCATCGCCGCGATGGAGGCTGCGTTCTGGAGCGCGGAGCGCGTCACCTTTGCGGCATCCACGATGCCGCGCTCGAACATGTCGCCGTACTCGCCCTTCAGCGCATCGAAGCCCTGACCCTTGGGCAGGTTCTTGACCCGCTCGATCACGACCTCGCCACGCTCGCCGGCGTTGTCGGCGATCTGCTTTGCCGGGGCCTCGAGGGCGCGCCGGACGATGTCCACGCCGACCTGCTCGTCACCCTCGAGCTTGAGGGCGTCGAGCGCCGGGATCGCCTGGAGCAGCGTGGTGCCGCCGCCCGCAACGATGCCTTCCTCGACGGCCGCGCGGGTCGTGGACAGGGCGTCCTCGATCCGGTGCTTCTTCTCCTTGAGCTCGACCTCGGTCGCCGCGCCCACCTTGATGACGGCAACGCCGCCGGCGAGCTTGGCGAGGCGCTCCTGGAGCTTCTCCTTGTCGTAGTCCGAGGTGGTCTCCTCGATCTGCGCCTTGATCTGGCTCATCCGCGCCTTGATGTCGGGCTGGCTGCCGGCGCCGTCGACAATCGTCGTGTCGTCCTTGGTGGAGACGATGCGGCGGGCCTCGCCGAGGTCCTCGACCTGGACGGAGTCGAGCTTGCGGCCGATCTCCTCGGAGATCACGGTCCCGCCGGTCAGGATCGCGATGTCGCGGAGCATCTCCTTGCGGCGATCACCGAAGCCCGGGGCCTTGACGCCCAGGACCTGGATCGTGCCACGGAGCTTGTTCACGACGAGCGTGGCGAGGGCCTCGCCGTCGACGTCCTCGGCGATGATCAGGAGCGGCTTGCCGACCGCGACGGCCTTCTCGAGCGACGGCAGGATGTCTGCGACGGCCGAGATCTTCTTGTCGGTGATGAGGATGCGCGCGCTTTCGAGCACCGCCTCCATCCGGTCGGGGTTCGTGACGAAGTAGGCGGAGATGTAGCCGCGGTCGAACTGCATCCCCTCCGTGTATTCCTTCTCGAGGCCCAGCGACTGGCCCTCTTCGACGGTGATGACGCCGTCCTTGCCGACCTTGTCCATCACCTCGGCGATGATCTCGCCGACCTCGGGATCCGCGGCGGAGATGGCCGCCACAGCGGCGATCTGCTCGCGCGAGTCGACCGGCCGCGAGGCGGACTTGATCTCGGCCACGATGACCTCGACCGCACGCTCGATGCCGTGCTTGAGGACCATCGGGTTCGCCCCGGCGGTGACGTTGCGGAGGCCTTCGCTGACGAGCGCCTGGCCGAGGACGACCGCGGTGGTCGTGCCGTCGCCGGCGACGTCGTCGGTCTTGGTGGCGACCTCCTTGAGGAGCTGCGCGCCCATGTTCTCGAAGGGATCCTCGAGCTCGATGTCGCGCGCGATCGTCACGCCGTCATTGGTGATGGTGGGTGAGCCGAACTTCTTGTCGAGGACGACATTGCGGCCCTTCGGACCGATGGTCACCTTGACTGCGTCGGCGAGCTTGTCAATGCCGCGCTTGAGTGAGCGACGCGCGGTATCGTCGAAAACGACCTGCTTAGCCACGGATTCGGATTCCTCCTGGAAATGAGGGGCGAAGGTTGAGACGTGACGGGCGGTGCCCGTCAGTCCTCGACGATCGCGAGAATGTCTTTCTGGCTCACGATGAGCAGGTCCTCGCCGTTCACCTTGAACTCGGTGCCGGCGTACTTCGCGTAGAGGATCTTGTCGCCGACGGCGACGTCCATCTTCTCGCGCGACCCGTCCTCGAGGATCCGGCCCGGCCCGACCGCGAGAGCTGACCCTTCCTGGGGCTTCTCCTTGGCGGTGTCAGGCAGGACGATCCCGCTCTTGGTGACCTCTTCGCGCGGCGATGGCTTGATGACGACCCGATCCCCGAGCGGTCGGAGCTTCGTCGTCTCGGATGCGGTGGCCAACGGGTGACCCTCCTGTGCACTGCGGGTGGCGCCTCCGCCGGCCATGCCGGCGGGCCCCCTCGATGGTCCGATGCGCGGACCTCCGCGCGGCTCTCGGCAGCGACGTCCACGGCTGCGATCACGGTTTGATGGGGTCGCGGCGGTGGCCTGCGCCATTGCTGGCACTCTCGCTGTGAGAGTGCCAAGAATGTACCGGAGGCGCTCGATCGTGTCAAGCGCCACCCGGCGCCGAGGTGGAGCGGCGCCGAGGCGGCGCGCCGGCCCCGGCCGCGCGCTACGATTCAGCCATGGCCCCCTCCCACCCGCTCGTGACGCTCCGGGCCGGTCCGGCGGAGGCCGTCCTGGACCCGGGCGCCGGCGGCCGGATCGCAGCCCTCCGCGTCGACGGCGTGGACCTCCTGCTGACCCGCGGCGACGGACCGCTCACCTGGGGCGCGTACCCGATGGTCCCCTGGGCCGGCCGGCTCCGGGACGGGCTCCTTCGCTGGGATGGGACCGCCCTCGCGCTGCCGACCGACCTGCTGCCACCGCATGCGATCCACGGGACCCTGGTCGAGGCGGCCTGGGAGATCGGCGGGCCGGCCGGCGACGCGGCGGCGGTCCTCGAGGCGCCGCTCGGCACCACGTGGCCCTTCGGCGGCCGGGCGGTGCATCGGGTGACTCTGACGGACGAGTCCCTCGCTGCCACGCTCGAGGTCCACGCGGACGCGCGGCCGTTCCCCGCCATCGCGGGCTGGCATCCGTGGTTCCCCCGCACGCTCCGGGGTCCCCGCGGCGCGATGGGCGATCCGGTGGAGGTCGACGTTCGCGCCAGCGGGATGCTCCGCCGCGGCGACGACTACCTCCCGACCGGGGAGGTCGTGCCCGTCCCACCGGGACCGCTGGATGACTGCCTCGTCGGCGTCACGTCCGCGCCGGTGGTGCGCTGGCCGGGTGCGTTCGAGATCACGATCGAGAGCGACGCCGCCTACTGGGTCGTCTACACCGAGCACGCGGACGGCGTCTGCGTGGAGCCGCAGACGGGACCCCCGAATGGGCTGAACACCGGCGACTTCACGCTCGTCGAGCCGGGCAGGCCGCTCATCGCCTCGATGACGCTGCGCTGGCGACGCCTCGGCTGAGGCTCGCGCTCACGCGGTCGCGCGCCCGAAGATGCGATCGTGGTTCGTCACGAGCCGCGTTCCCAGCGCATCGGGGTCCTCGCCGCGTCGCTCAGCGACCCAGCGCGCGGTCACGCGCACCCATTCGGGCTCGTTGCGTCGGCGCGGGGCGCCGGGCGGCGAGAGATACGGCGCGTCCGTCTCGACGAGGATGCGATCCGGCGGCACCAGCCGAACGCTCTCGGCCGTGGCCTCCTCGCCTCGTCGGAACGCGAGGCCCGAGACACTGACCGCGCACCCGAGCGCCAGCGCCGCCTCCACGTAGTCGACCGGCCCGGAGACCGAGTGGAGGATCGCGGGTGGTCGGTCCCCGAACGCCGCCTGCGCGGCGGGCGTCCCGAGCCCGGCCGCCTCCAGCTCGGTCACGAGCGCGTCCTGGGCGTCCCGCTCGCCGGCCCTCGATCGGCAATGGAGGATGGCCGGCTTCCCGGTCGCGAGCGCGAGCGCGAGGCTCCGCCGCAGGTTCTCGAGCTGGGACGCGGCGGGCGAGAACATCCGGTCGAAGTCGAGCCCCGTCTCGCCGATGGCCACGACGCGCGGATCCGCCGCAAGGGCCACGATCCGCGTCCACGCGGCCGGATCCGTCTCCGCGGCGGCGTGTGGATGAACCCCGACCGCGACGCCAGCCAGGCCGGGAAAGCGGTCGATGAGCGCCAGCGCGGCGATCGACGACGCCTCGTCCCAGCCCGGGACGAGGATCCGCTCGACGCCTGCGGCCCCGGCCGCCTCGATGACCTCGGCAGCGTCGCCCGCGAACTGCTCGGCGTTCAGGTGGCAGTGGCTGTCGACGAGGCGCATGCCGTCGCGGTCGTTTCGGTCGCGCTCGGTGGGCCCGGGCCCGTCAGAGTTCCGTGGGGCCGAGGCCGCGCCGAACCTGGGTCACGTGCTCCATGCGGTGGATCGAGCGATCGAGGAGGCGGACCCGGCCGGCCGCGGGAGCCGCGGCGACCGCCGCGCCCGGCAGCGCGGCGACGAGCGCGTCGATCTCGGCCGCAGCCTCCAGCGCCAGCGCCGCGGCGGTCTCGCCCGGCAGCGCGCGCCAGGTCGGCTCGAGGGCCGCGTTGGCGAGGTCCGGGACGTTGTCGGAGACGTCCGCCGGGACGACCAGCCCCGTGGCAAGCGCGTCGCGCCAGCGGACGACCTGCCAGCGATCCCAAAAGGCCAGGTGGGCGAGGCATGTCGCCACCGTCCAGGTGCCGCCGACGCCCGTCTCGAAGTCCTCCGGGGCAAGCGACCCGACGAGCCGTCGCAGGTCGTCGGTCGCCCGCGCGTTCCTCTCCTCGAACGTTCGATCGGTCATGCCGGCCCCATCGCCTCCGGGACCTCACCATCCAGCACCGTCTCGACCTCTATGCGCGGGAAGAGCGGAACGGCGGCGGCCAGCGTGCCGGCCTCGCCAGCGTGGGCTCCCCACCGGAGCTCGTCGAGGATGGCCGGGCCGCCGTTCCCATCCGCGTCGTACGCGTACTCGTGGCCCAGCTGCTGCATGACCCGCGGCGCCATGCCCGGCATCACGGGGGCCACGGCGAGCGCCACGAGCCGGCAGGCCTCCACGAGGTCACCCAGGACCCCCCGCATCCGCTCGGCGGCCCCCTCCTCGCCGGCCTTCACCGCGCGCGCGATGACCCACGGTTGCTCCGCTTCGACGAACCGATTGCCCGCCCCCACGAACTCCCAGAGCGCGGCGAGCGCCTCGTGGAGGAGGCAGCCCTCCAGCTTCGCCACGAACTGGTCGCGGACCGCGGGCCAGGCGGCCCCGAGCGGGCTCTCCGCCGCATCGCGCGGCGCGGGCCGTTCACCGCCGAGATAGCGCCCCGCCATCGACACGGTCCGGTTCACGAAGTTCCCGAAGTCGTTGGCGAGGTCCGCGTTGTAGCGGCGCGTGAAGACATCCCACGAGACGTCGCTGTCGCGGTCGAAGCCGGCCTCGCGGAGCGCGACGTAGCGCGCCCCGTCGCTCCCGAACGCGGCCACGAAGTCGATCGGCTCGAGGAAGTTGCCCCGGCTCTTGCTCATCCGCTCACCCTGGGCGAGGAGCCAGCCGTGGACCCACACCTTTCGGGGTGCCTCGAGCCCGGCGGACCAGAGCATCGCCGGCCAGAAGATCGTGTGGAAGCGGGCGATGTCCTTGCCGATGACGTGAAGGTCGGCCGGCCACCAGCGCGCGAACGCCGCGGGATCGTCCGGGAAGCCCGCCCCGGTGATGTAGTTGATGAGCGCGTCGTACCACACGTAGATCGTCCCGCCGGCCGGGTCCCAGGAGCCGTCCGCGAGCTGCGCGCCGCTCCCGTCGGGAAGGATCGGGAACGGGATCCCCCACCCCGAATCGGGCCTGCTGATCGAGAAGTCCTCGAGGCCACCCCGGATGAATCCCAGCATCTCGTTGCGTCGGTGGTCGGGCTGGACGAGGTCGGGGTTGTCCTCGAACCAGCGCTCGAGGCGCTCCTGGTACGCCGAGAGCCGGAAGAACCAGTTTCGCTCGCTCAGCCACTGGAGCGGCACGTCGGGGTGGTTCGGGCAGATCGTGCCGGCGGCCGTCTCCGTGACGTCGGTCGCGTTTCTGAATCCCTCGTTCGGGCAGTACCAGCCCTCGTAGATGCCGGGGTAGATGTCGCCGTTCGCATGGGCGCGGCGGACCATCTCCTGGGCGGCGCGAACGTGGTCCGCGTCCGTGGTCCGGATGAACCGGTCCGGGCTGATGAAGAGGGCGTCCTCGGCCGCCCGGAAGAGGGCGACCTGTGCGTCGACGAAGTCGCGCGGCGAGCGTCCCTCCTCGGCGGCTCGCATGGCGATGTTGACGCTGTGCTCGTCGGTCCCGGTCTGGAAGCGGGTCGGGACGCCGCACATGCGATACCAGCGCGCAAGGGCGTCCGCCCCGATCACCTCGTAGAGCGTGTGCAAGCCCGGCCGGTTGTTGGCGTACGCGATCGAGGTCGTGATGTAGAAGCGGTCGCGAAGGTCGGGCATGGCCGGGGGATCGTAGCAGGGCCGGTGCGGGCCACGCGCAGCAGGGCCGAACCCCGGCAGCGACGACGGCCCTCGCGCGGCCGCGACCGACCCGCGCCCGGCCTCAGTGCCGGAAGTGGCGTTTCCCCGTGACGAGCATCGCCGCCCCGGACGCGTCCGCGACCGCGGTCACCTCGGCGTCCCGGAGCGACCCGCCCGGCTGGACGAAGGCGGTGACGCCCGCCGCCAGGCACGCCTCGACCGCGTCGGGGAACGGGAAGAATGCGTCCGAGGCGCAGGCGGCGCCCGCCAGCCGCTCCGGCCCGAGGATCGTGCGGGCCTTGTCGACGGCCTGGCGGGCCGCGTCCACGCGGCTCGTCTGGCCCGATCCGAGGCCGATCAGCATCCCGTCGCGCACGAGGACGATGGCGTTGCTCGTGACGCCCCGGACCAGGCGCCAGGCGAGGTCGAGGTCCGCCCGCTCGGCGCCGGTCGGGGCCCGGCGCGTCACGCACGCCCAGCCGCCCGGGTCGTCGGGGATCGTGTCCGGCGCGGTGACGAGCACCGCGCCGCCGGCCGCCCGGAAGGATCCGCGGCGATCTGGCCAGGACGGATCTCCCGCGACTCCCAGCCGCCGGTCGACGACGAGGCGGAGGTTGGGCCGCCGGGCGAGGACGGCGCGGGCATCGGCGTCGAAGCCGGGCGCGACGACGATCTCCAGAAAGATTCCGGCGAGCCGCTCGGCGACCGCGCCGTCCACCTCGCGGGTCAGCGCGACGACGCCCCCGAACGCGCTCACCGGGTCGGCCCCGAGCGCGTCGTCCCAGGCAGCGGCGAGGCTCCCCCGCTCCGCCGCACCGCACGGGTTCATGTGCTTGACGATCACGCAGGCGGGTCCGCGCAGCGCCCGCCCGAGCGCCGCGGCTGCCGACGCGTCGAGGATGTTGTTGTAGCTGAGCGGCTTGCCCTGCAGCGGCGCCTCGCCCGTGGCGAACGGGCCGTCCGCGTCCGTCCCACCGGGTCGCCGGTAGCGTGCCGCGGGCTGGTGCGGGTTCTCCCCGTAGCGGAGGGTCGCGACCTTCTCGAGGCCGATGACGAGGGCGTCGGGGAACGGGTCGACGCTCCGCGGAAGGCCTGGCTCGTCCGGCATCGCGATCCCCGCCCGGTCGAGCTCGCATGGCAGGACGTCGGCGATCCGCGCGTCGTACGCGGCCGTGTGCCGGAACGCCTCGACCGCGAGCGCGGCCCGAAGGCCGGCCGGGATACCGCCGGGCGCGTCGAGCGCCTCGAGGATCGCGGGGTAGCGCGCGGGCGAGGTCACGATCGCCACGTTCCGCGCATTCTTGGCCGCCGCCCGGACCATCGACGGGCCGCCGATGTCGATCTCCTCGACAAGGCCGTCGAGGTCCAGCTCGTGCCGGGCCGCGCGCTCGGCGGCCGCGCCGAACGGATAGAGGTTGACGACGACGAGCTCGAACGGCTCGATCGCCGCGACCGCAAGCTGCCTGCGGTGGTCCGCGTTCCGACCATCGGCGAGGATCCCCGCGTGGACCCGCGGGTGGAGGGTCTTCACCCGCCCGTCGAGCATCTCCGGGAAGCCGGTGACCGCGGCGACGTCCGTGACCGGCATGCCCGCCTCGCGGAGGGCCCGCGCCGTCCCGCCCGTGCTGACCAGCTCGAAGCCGCGGCCCACGAGTCCCCGGGCGAGGTCCACCAGCCCCGCCTTGTCCGAGACCGACAGGAGGGCCCGCCGCGGACGCGGAAGGGCCGCCTCGGCTCGGGCGGCGTCGATCGTGACCCGCCGCCCGTCCACGTCGAGCGCACCGCCGAGGAGGAGCGCGACTGCGTGCGGGAGGACCCGGTGCTCCACCGCGTGGAGCCGCTCGATGAGCGCGGCCTCGTCGTCTCCGGGCCGGACGTCGACCGCCTCCGCCAGGACGATTGGGCCCCCGTCGAGCGACGCGTCGACCAGGTGCACGGTCACGCCGGTCACCGCGGCGCCCGCCGCCAGCGCATCGCGGACCGCGTGCGCGCCCGGGAAGCTCGGCAGGAGCGAAGGGTGGACGTTGAGGATGCGCACGGCGAACGCCTCCAGGAGCACTGGACCCACGATGCGCATGAAGCCCGCCAGGACGACCGCGTCGGTGCCCAGGGCGCGAAGCGTCTCGGCGAGCGTGTGGTCGGCCGCCCACTCGAGCGCCGGGCAGGGCCGGTCGGCGAAGACGAGCACGATCCGGGCCGGGAGGGCGCCGCGCGCGATCCGGCCGTGGAGGGCTCGCAGATTGCTGCCGCTCCCGGAGACGCCAATCGCGATCCGGCCGTACGCGTCGCCCTCGGTCATTCCTTCACCTCCACGTAGCGCGCACCGCCGACGTCCGCGGCCGCGACGATCTCCCCGGCGACGCACGCGCCGATGCCCGCCTCGGTCGCGACGGCCATCGCCGCGCGCACCGCGTCCGCTGGCATCGCGAGCACCATCCCGAGGCCGCCGTTGAACGTCGCGCGGATCTCGGCGTCGTCGAGGCCGCCGATCCCGCC
>JADGQH010000264.1 GCA_017881985.1 Chloroflexota bacterium
GCATCGACGAGTCGAGCCCGCGCGTCGACGCCCGGCTGCCCGACGGCTCGCGCGTGAACGCCGTCATCAGCCCCCTGTCGCTCGTGGGACCGGTGATCACGGTCCGCAAGTTCGCGGCCAGGCCGTTCACGGTCGACGACCTCGTCCGCTTCGGCACGGCGACCGCTGAAATGTTCGACTTCCTGAGGGTCTGCATCGAGGCGCGGCTCAACGTCTTCGTGTCCGGCGGCACGGGCTCCGGCAAGACGACGACGCTCAACGTCCTCTCGACGTTCATCCCGGAGGATGAGCGGATCATCACGATCGAGGATGCCGCCGAGCTGCAGCTCCGCCAGGCGCACGTGGTGACGCTCGAGTCGCGCCCTTCCAACATCGAGGGCCAGGGCGAGATCACGATCCGCGACCTGCTGCGGAACGCCCTCCACATGCGCCCCGACCGGATCATCGTCGGCGAGTGTCGCTCCGGCGAAGCCCTGGACATGCTCCAGGCCATGACCACGGGTCAGGATGGCTCCCTGTCCACCGGGCACGCCAACAGCCCGATGGACATGCTCCGGCGACTCGAGACGATGGTCCTCATGACCGGCTACGAGCTGCCGCTCCGGGCCATCCGCGAGCAGATCACCTCCGCCGTCGACCTCATCGTCCATACGGCCCGCCTCAAGGACGGGAGTCGCAAGGTCGTCAACATCACCGAGGTCTACGGCATCGAGGACGACCAGATCCTGACCCAGGACATCTTCACGTTCGAGCAGACCGACTTCAAGGACGGGAAGATCGAGGGATTCCTCAAGCCGACGGGGATCCGACCGACGTTCATGGGGAAGTTCAAGGCGAGCGGGATCGAACTGCCGCCCGGGGAGTTCGGTATTCCGCCCGAGGATTCAACGCGACCGGGCCAGGCCCGCAGGGGCAAGGGGCGCTGGATCGCCGATGAGACCCCGCAGCAGCCCGACCCGTCCCGACCCGTGGTCGGGCTCGGCAGAGCGGTCACGGCGGGAGGCATGGTCTACGTCTCGTCGATCGGGCCCGTCGATCCCGACACGGGCCAGGTCGTCAGCGGTGCCATCAGGGAACAGACGCGCCAGTGCCTGCGCAATCTCACGGCACGCCTCGAAGGGGCGGGAACCTCGCTCGACAAGGTGGTCTGGGCGAACTGGTCGTTGCGCGACCCAGCGGAGTTCGACACGTTCGACGAGGAATGGGTGCGCTGGTTCCCCGGCGACGCGCCGGTCGGCCAGGGCACGCTGATGCCTGCGCTGCAGCGCCGCGCCGGCTTCCGCGTCTCGATCGGCGTCATCGCCGAGGCATAGCGGCGCGGGGGGTCCGCTCAGCAGGGGGTCCGCTCAGCCGCCACCCGGGGTGATCGCGCCGATCGCCATGAACCCGAAGATGGCCACGTCCTGGACGAAGTGGATGAGCCACGCCCACCAGAGACCGCGCGTCTCCAGCATCGACCTCGCCAGGATCCAGCCGAGGAACCACGCCAGCACGACGCCCACGATTCCATAGGGCACGCCGTAGAAGTGGGCGATGCCGAAGTACGCCGCGACCATCCAGAGCGCATTCCGCGAACCCACCGGCCCCACGAGAACCGACAGGAATGAGGCCTTGTAGGTGACCTCTTCGTTGAACGCGTTGAGGGCGGCTGCGAACAGCACCACCGGCAGGAATGGCAGCGCGCGAGTCACGAGGTCCATCGAGGGACGCCCGGAGATGACCAGGAACGCCAGCGTGCCGAGGGTGATGCAGACGGCGAGGGTGGGTCCGAGCGTGCTCCACCTGTCACCGCGCTTCACGCCGAGCCAGGGGATGGGCTGGGCCGGAGCGGACGTGTCGCCCTTTGCAAGGAAGAATGCGCGACGATTCCGCTTCACGACATACAGCAGGAGGATCACCGCAAGGGTCACGATCAGGTTCAACCCCTGCTCGGCCGGCATGTAGACCCCGAACGACGAGTCCCGGAGCCAGCCGTCGATGAGCGGCAGTCGGTCGACCTGCGTGAAGACGACCCATTGCGCGCCGACGAGCACGAGGAAGAGCGACAGGAAGGGGCGCAGCACGCGGAGCGGCGTCCAGAGCAGGGTCAGCGCCAGGCCCGCGATGAGCACGACGGCCGAGCTGCCGGCACGCAAGTCGGGAGAGACCGCCTGGCCCAGGACCTCCTGGGCGATCACCGTCGGCATCAGGGAAAGCGCGAGGACGACCGCCCAGGCGGCCAGCACGATGCTGGTGCGAGGCTGGGGCGATGGCATCGCCTGGACCATCTCGGTCGGCAATGCCCGACTACGGCCCGCCGGGCCCGGAACGCGCTCGGGAGCGACGACCTGACGATGCACGGGACGGTGTCCTCCGCTGCCTGGAGGGGCGCTCTCACATCATCCGCCGCTCTATCCCGGCTGCCCCGAGTCCATCGGTCGCGGCCTGCCGGGTCCAATGGCCCCAACCCGCCACAGCGGTCCCGGCCGCCGCGCAAGCCGTGGTCCCGGGCGGAGGGTTCGAGGGCGACGTGAATCAGAGCGTCAGGACAACCTTGCCAAAGGGACGATCCTCCGCGAGGTGGCGGCTCGCCTCGGCCGCCTGCTCGAGCGGATAGGTCCGGTCGATGAGCGGCTTGACCTGGCCGTCGGAGAGCAGCCGGAGGATCACCGACCAGGCGTCGGCCTGTGCCTGGGGCGGCTGGAACATGCCGTTGAAACCCGCGATGCGCGCGGGCTTCCAGATCAGGTGCATCACGTCGATCGTCGGCGCCGTCCCGCCCGCGTAGCCCATCACGACCACGAGCCCGTTTCGACCGACGGACGCGACCGCCTCGCCGGTGATCGGTCCGCCGATCGTGTCGAGCGCGACGTCCACTCCCAGCCCATCGGTCAGGCGCCTCACCCCCGCGCTCAGCGACTCGTGGGAGAGGTCGATGACATCCGTATAGCCCATCCCGGCGGCGCGCTCGGCCTTGTCAGTGTTGCCGGCAGAGGTGATGACGCGACCTGCCCCCTGGGCATGGGCAAGCTGGATCGCGGCGTTGGCGACCGACCCTCCCACCCCCGGGATCAGGAGGCTCATGCCGGGCGCCAACGCACATCCGCGCATCAGCGCGAGCTGGGCGGCCTGGTAGGCAACCGGAACCGCCGCGGCTTCGACATCGGTGAGCAGCTCCGGGACGGGGATGGCCTCCGTTGGTGAGGCGACGACGTACTCCTGCCACGTGCCCGGCCGGCCGAAGCCAAACGGACCCGCCAGCATCACCCTCGTGTCGATGGGGCGGCCGTCGCCGGCGACGACCACCCCCATCCCCTCGTTGCCCGGGATGGACGGCGGCGTGACCTGGGGGATCGCGCCACGGCGGACGCTGTTATCGAACGGGTTGACGGCCGCCGCCCGCATGCGCACGACCACCTCACCCGGGCGAGCCACCGGTCGAGGGACGTCCACGACCCTGAGCACGTCGTAGTCGCCGAACTCATCGAACCGCACCGCTCTCATCCGGGCATCCTCACGCTCATTGGGACGTTCGGGGACAGCTCAGCCCGCGATGGCGTGATCGATGACGAATACGAGCACGGCCAGCGACGCCACCATTGCCAGCGCTCCGGCCACGACGGCGGGACGCCGGAGGAGCCGGACCGAGACGTTCACGAAGAGGCGTGCGTCGGCGCGGAGATCGGGGTCGGACGACAGCCGTCGCCACACCACGAGCAGCCCGAGCAGGAGCGCGAGGATGGGCGCGACCACGAGCACCAGGGGACCGGCGTTGATCGAGACGAACCAGGTGACGATCGCGTCCGCGGCGTGCGCCGGCTGGTACTGCACCGGCTGCATCAGCCGGATCACCGACGATGCGAGCACGATGACCGCGGGGAGCACCAGCAGCGTGGCGGCGAACGCGGCGACCGAGTCGATGCGACGGGATGTCATGACACGTTCCTCCGGGCTGGAGATGGGGTACGAGGCGAGGTGAGCGCCGAGCGCACCCGCGACGACGTCGAGGACCAGGCGGGCGGACCACGGCTCCTGCTCCAGGAGGGCGCCGAACTCGTCCTCGTAGCGGCGCCGCCAGCGCGACGGGTAGAGCCGGATGAGCAGCCGCGGGTGCATGCGCGCGGTCACACGACGGCCAGGCGGCGCAATCCCGCCTCGGCGATCTGCTGGATCGACGCGAGCTGCTCCCCCAGCACCTCGCGCCCGAGGCCCGTCAGCTGGTACGGCCGGCGCCGCTCGTCATCGGGAAGCGGCTCGATGAGACCGCGGGCTTCCAGTCGCGCGAGCGCCCCGTAGAGCGTGCCCGGCCCGAGCCGGACTCGCGCGATCCGGTCGATGTCCTCGATCATCGCGTACCCGTGCTTGGGTCCGCCGGCAAGGCTCGTGAGGATCAGCAGCCCTGGCTC
>JADGQH010000265.1 GCA_017881985.1 Chloroflexota bacterium
AAGTGTGGGGCTCTGTCGCTGCCTGGGTCGACGGCCTGCTCGGCTGAGCAGATCCGCCCGACCAGGCGGACGAGTCTCGCGTCACCGCGCGAGCGACCGCCGCAGCTTCGTCAGGGCCACGTAGACTACGAGGCTCACGCCGAGCGACGGGAGGGTGCCCCCGAGCCACGGCGCGGTGTTGATGACGAGCAGGTAGCTGCCGATGCCCGCGGCCCAGGCGATGAGCGCCACCGGGTTGATCCCCATCGGCCGTGCGGCCCCGGGGCCCGTCGGGTAGAGCTCCGCCGAGGCGTAGACGCGTCGCCGCAGGAGAAAGTAGTCGGCGAACAGGACCCCGAACAGCGGCGTGAAAAGCGAGCCGACGAGGAACAGGAAGTTCTGGTACTGGGTGAGGTCCACCGCCAGGGCGATCCCGAGGACGATCGCCCCGACGCCAACCACGAGCCAGCGCGTCGACCAGCCGGGGCGGACGTTCCGCACGGAGATCGCTGCCGAGTAGATGTCCGCGAACGCGTTGTCCGCCTCGTCGCCGAGGAGGAGCGCAAGGCCGGCAGCCCCGAACGCGATCGAGAGGATCGAGCCGATCAGGTCGCCGCCGGGCAGGACCAGGATGAGCAGCACGCCGAGCGCGTAGAAGCCGATGTTCGCGACCGCGAAGCCGGCAACCGTGCCCCAGAACGCGGAACGCGTGTCGCGCGCGAACCGGTTGTAGTCGGCGACGAGCGGCAGCCAGCTGATCGGCATGACCACGACGAGGTCGATGGCCTGCGCGAACGTCAGGCTCCCGTCGCCGGGTCGGGCGACCGCGGCGCCGAGGTCGAAGTGGGTGACGACATAGATCGTCATCCAGGCCGCGGTCGCGAGGACGATCCAGATGCCGGCCTTCTCCAGCCACTGGCGAACGACGACGAGCGGCCCACCCAAGCCCATGAGGATCACCACCGCGCTCCACCCGACGGCCCAGGCCGGGTAGGAACCCGGACCGACGATCGGCGCCGCGAGTCCGGCCGCGGCCTGCGCCATGATGATGACCTCGAACGCGCCGAACCCGACGAGCTGGATGACGTTGACGAGGCTGGGCAGGTAGCTTCCGCGGATCCCGAAGCTCGGGCGGAGACCGACCATCGAGGGGACCGCGAGGTCGGACCCGACGACCCCCGCGAGTCCGAGGAGGAGCACGCCGGCGAGCGTCCCCAGCGCGATCGCGGCCATCGCGGGCCAGAAGCCCAGCCCGGGCACCAGGAGCGTCCCGGCCAGCAACACGAGGAGTCCGACACCGAAGTCGGCCCACAGGACGAAGAAATCAAGGAAGCCCAGCACGCGATGGCGCTGGGGGACCGGCTCGATCCCGAGCTGGGCGGCGGCCAGGTCGTCCCGCGGGGCGTCGGGCAGCCGGGCCGGGGCAGTCATCAGAACGCCACGTATCCCCGTTCGGCGGGCTCGATCGGCTGGCCGTCCTCCACGAATCGGGCGTCGCCGGGAGGCACGCGATCGGTGACCTCGCCGAGGACCGTCAGACCCCCGTCGGCGTCGAGGGCCGTCGCGAGCTCGACCCGGAGCCCCGGGTCGAAGGTGAACAGGAGCTCGTAGTCCTCCCCGCCGGTCAGTGCCAGCTCCCGGCTGCGGCGATCGCCGAGCAGTTCCACGGCTGCCGGCGCGAGCGGCACCCGGCCGACGTCGATCTCGATGCCGACCCCGCTGGCGCGGGCGACATGCAGCGCCTCGCTGGCGAGGCCGTCGCTGATGTCGATCGCGCACCGGACCCCATGGGACGCGAGCACCTGCCCGGCGGCGAGCCGCGGGTGCGGCCGATGGTGCGCGGCGAGGAGCGGCGCTGCGGCGGGATCCATCGGTCCCGCGCCTTCCGAGAGCAGCGCCAGCGCCGCCGCCGACGCGCCGAGGACGCCGGTGATCCCGACGAGATCGCCCGCCCGCGCGGCGTCGCGGCGCAGGAGACGGGACGGATTCGCCTGGCCGAACAGGGCGACGTTGATCACGAGCGGACCCGGCGAGCGGACCGTGTCGCCGCCCACGATCCACGTGCCCGTCAGCGCCGCGAGGGACTGCAGCCCCCGGGCGACGTCGAGAACCAGCTCCCGGCGGGCCGGGTCGATGGCAATCGAGACCAGCGCGCGGCCCGGCATCGCGCCCATCGCGGCAAGGTCGGAGAGGTTGGCCGCAAGGGCTTTCCAGCCGAGATCCACGGGGTTGGTCCAGTCCAACCGGAAGTGGATGCCCTCGACGAGCATGTCGGTCGTCGCCACGGCCATGGTGCCGGTGGCCGCCGGCCACGTGGCCGCGTCGTCGCCGATCCCGAGACCATCGGGCGGCGTCCCGAACAAGGCGGCGAGCTCGGCGATCAGCGCGAACTCGCCCGGACCTTCGGTCACCGCCGCGCCCCGGCTGCGTCGGGCCGCGCCCGCCGGGCGATCGCGACGACCTCGAGCAGGTGCCGCGCCGCGGATGCAGGATCGGCAGCGCCGGCGATCGCGCCGATCACCGCCACCACGTCCGCACCGGCCTGGACGGCCGCGGTCGCGTTCTCCGGGGTGATCCCGCCGATCGCGACGATGGGCAGGTCCACCGCCGCACGAGCCGCGGCAAGGAGCTCGAGGCCCGTGTACCGCGCATCCGCCTTCGAGTCGGTCGGGAAGACCGCGCCCACCCCGAGGTAGTCGGCGTCGCACACGTCAGGCATCTCGAGCTGTGCGGGATCGGTGATCGAGAGCCCGATCAGGGCGCCGGGCCCGAGGATCGCGCGGGCAGTCGCGACCGGGACGTCATCCTGGCCGAGGTGGACCCCGTCCGCGTCGGCCGCCAGGGCAAGGTCGAGCCGATCGTTGACGAGGAGGAGCGCTCCATGCTCGCGCGTGGTGCTGCGGAGCGCCACCGCGATCTGGAGGGCGCGCCGCGCGGTCCCCAGCTTCTCGCGTACCTGGACGATCCCGATCCCGGCCGTGATGGCCGCCGCGGCGATCTCCACGGACGTCCGCCCACCGCTGAGCCCCTCCTCGGTCACGAAGTAGACGCCGGCGGCCCGAAGCCGTTCCCGGTGCTGCACGCGAGGGTCGCCGAGCCCGGTCACGCCAGTGTCACCGGTGTGATCGTCGCCCGCGCCCGGGCACGGATCACGTCGCCGTCCAGGCCGTAGACCGCGTCCATGAGCTGCTGGCGGAACGTGCCGGGACCGGCGCTTCGCTCCGCCGCGATCTCGCCGGCGATCCCGAACGCGATCATCGCGGCCGTGGCGGCCAGGAACGGGTCGGCCTGAACGGCCCGGAAGGCGCCCACGAGCGCGGTCGCCATGCAGCCCGACCCCGTGATCGCGCCCATCAGCGGGTGGCCGTTCTCGACCCGGGCGGCGCGCGTCCCATCGGCGACATGATCGATCACGCCGCTGGCAACCGCGGCGCCGCCCGTCCGCCGGGCAACGATCCGGGCCGCCACATCTGGCGCGTCCGCGGAGATGGAGTCGACGCCCCGAATCTCGGCGGCAAGCCCGGCGATGGCCGACAGCTCGGCGGCATTCCCGCGGACCACGTCGACGCGGACCGCGGCGAGGATCGCCTCCACGGCGTCGGTCCGCAGCGTGGTCGCGCCGACCCCAACCGGGTCCAGCACCACCGGCACGCCGCGCTCGTTCGCTTCGCTGCCCGCGGCGAGCATCGCCTCGATCCAGGCCGGCTCCAGCGTCCCGATGTTGAGCACGAGGGCGCCGGCGTGGCGGACCATCTCGCGGACCTCGCCGATCGCGTGGGCCATGACCGGCGAGGCACCGATGTGGAGGGTGACATTGGCCGTGTCGTTCATGACGACGTAGTTGGTGATCTGATGGATCAGCGGGTGGCGGTCCCGGATCTCGGCGAGGGCATCGGCCGTGACGGCCCCGAGGTCGAGCTCACGCATCGCGATACCTCCACAGGTGATTCACCGGGCCGCGGCCCGCCCCGAGCGGCTCGGCGTGCTCGATCGCGCCCTGCAGGAAGGCCTTCGCCGCCCGGGCCGCGTCGAGCGGGGACGCTCCGCGGGCAAGGCTCGCCGCGATCGCCGCCGAGAACGTACAGCCGGTCCCGTGCGTGTGGGGTGTGTCGATCCGCGGAGCGGAGAGCACCTCGAACGTCGTCCCGTCGAACGCGACGTCCTCGGAGCGCTCGCCGCCGAGGTGGCCGCCCTTGACGATGACAAGGCGCGGCCCGAGCGCGTGGATCCGGCGGGCGGCTTCGCGGGCCGTCCGCGCGTCCACGACGTCCAGGCTCGCGAGCACGGAGGCCTCCGGGGCGTTCGGCGTGACGACCGCAGCGATCGGAAGGAGCATGTCCCGGAGCGCCGCGATCGCGTCCTCGCGCAGGAGCCG
>JADGQH010000266.1 GCA_017881985.1 Chloroflexota bacterium
CCCGGGTTGCTTCCCGACGCTTCGAGCTGGCCGTGGAAGTCGTTGGTGTGGAGGATCGTGAACGTGACCGCTGTCGCCGGCGGCGCCGCGCTGGCGGCAGCGGGCAGCAGGGACACGAGCATTGCGACCGCCATGAACGGGGCGGCAAAGCGGAAACGGCGACTCCGCACGGGGGCACCTCCGGCAGCATGCGACGCACGAACGTGCGCCGAACCGATGGTGCAGGGCGAGGACGCGAGGTCCGACGCCGCAGGACGGCAGCTGGGGGACCGGGCTGCACAATTGCTGACTACCACGGTACCGAACCGCAACCTGTCGCACAGGGCCATCCCGCACATCTGCCGGGTGACCCGTGGCAGATGGCATCGGACAACGTGGTCGGCGGGACGCGCCGGTGTTTCGCGCGCATCCCGCCGATGGTGGGTCCGAAGCCAGGCCGGCGATGAGCTCGACGCGGCGACACGGGCAGCCTCGCGCGCCGGGTCCGCTGCGTCGATCACCCGTTTGGGGTCGGTCGGTGCGCCGGGGCACTCCCCCATCCGTACCGGTCGACCCGCCTGCCAGCACGGTGCGGCGATCACGGGCGCCGCGACCGCCTTCGCGACCGGGTGATGGCCAGTGAAGGCGCCACCGCCACACTGCGGCATGCCCTCGCTCCCCTCCTCCGTCGCGGAGCGCCTCGACCGCCTCGCGCCCGACCAGCGGGACGCCGCGACGGTGCCGCCGGGCCCGGTCCTGTGCGTGGCGCCGGCTGGCAGCGGGAAGACCACGACGCTGGTGGCGCGCGTCGCCTGGCTCGTCGGCGCGGCGGGCGCCGACCCGGCGACGATCGCCGCGATCACCTTCAACACGCGGGCGGCGGAGGAGCTGCGGGCCCGTCTCGACCCGGCGCTCGCGCCGCTCGGGGTGGCGGCCGGCGGGGTGCGCGTGCGCACCTTCCACGCGCTGGGCCTCGAGATCCTTCGAGATGCCGGTGTCCGCCCCGACCTCCGCGGACGGGATGCCGTCCTCCGCCGCGCCTGCCCGGACCTGGACGCGGCCGCGCGGCGCGCGCTCGATGGCGCGTTCTCCCGGCTGAAGCTGGACCTGGCGGTCACGGCTGCGGACGTCGGCCGCGACCCGGCCCCCGGACCGGTCGCCCGGGCGTTCCTCGCCTACGAGGCCGCCCTCGCGGAGGCAGGCGCGATCGACTTCGACGACCTCGTGGCGCTCGCGCTCCGGCGCCTCGACGGGGATCCGACGCTGCTGGCGCGGTGGCGGTCGCGGTGCGCCCACCTGCTCGTCGACGAGGCCCAGGACGTGGACGCGAGCCAGCTCCGCCTGGCGCTCCTGCTCGCCGCGCCGGAGAACCGGATCTTCCTTGTCGGCGACGACGATCAGTCAATCTATGGTTGGCGACTCGCCGACGTGCGACGAGTCCTTGGCCTGGCCGGGGCGCTGCCGGGACTGCGGCGGGTGGACCTCGAGGTCAACTACCGCTGCCCTGCCCCGGTCGTCGCGGCGGCGGTCCGGCTCGTCGAGCACAACGCCGAGCGGTTCGAGAAGCGGGTTCGGCCGCGTCCCGAGGCGCCGGGTCGGCTGGTCCTGGCCCCGGCTGCAACGGCCCGCGACCCGGCGGCCGAGATGCGCGTTGCGGCTCGCGCCATGGACGGCTGGCCGGCCGACGACGGCTCCCGCGCGATCCTGGCCCGGACCCGGCGCGAGCTGCTGCCGGCCGCGGCCCTCGCCCTCGAACGCGGGATCCCGTTCCGGGCGGATGGCGTGACCCTCCTCCTCGAGGATCCGCGGCTGGACCGGATCCTCGCGGAGGCCGCGACCGCGCCGGGCGCGATGCCGCTCCTGATCCGCCTCGGCGGGGTCACGGCAGCCCGGACGAGCCGGGACGAGGCGGTGCTCGCGGGGCCACCGGCCGCGCGCGACTGCCTGAGCGTGGGTCGCGCCGACGGTGACTCGTCGAGCGGCAAGCCGCGGGCTCCCGAGCGTCTCGACGTCCACGCAGCCGGCCGGGCGCCGTCCGATGCCTCCGACCTCGACGATCCCGAGCCGGAAGCTGCCCCGCTCGACGACCTGCTCGCGGCGCTGGTCGCCTGGGCCGCGGCGTACCCGACGCTCGCAGCGCTCACGGCCGCGATCGCGGCCGCGCGCTCCCGGCTGGCTGCGCTGCGCGCCGCGGACCCGCTCCTGACGCTCGCCACGGCGCACGCGACGAAGGGGCTCGAGTTCGACCACGTGGCGGTGATCGGGATGTCCGAGGGTCGCTTCCCGAGCCCGCGCTCGCTTGCCGAGGGCGGTGATCCGACCCGGGCGCTGGAGGAGGAGCGTCGCCTCGCCTACGTGGCGTGGACGCGGGCGCGCAGGACGCTCACCGTCGTCTACGAGCCGGGCTCGCCGTCGCGCTTCCTGGAGGAGGCGTTCGGCGAAGCGGTCGTCGGAGACGAGACACAGTAAGGGAGGCGGCGCCGTCGCCGGCGCCGCCTCCCGCAAGCTGCGGTCTTCGATTGGCCGGATGAGCTACGAGGTCTCCCCGGCATCGGACACGGCCGCCGAGCGCATGGCCTTGGCGATGTACCAGATGAAGATTCCGACGCCCGTCAGGGAGAAGAGACCGATGCTGACCCAGAACAGCGGGCGGGCAACTGCCATGTTCGACGTGCTGACGAGGAGGCCAGGCAGGTTGCCCAGGTTCGCCTGGTCCTGCGCCTCCATCCCGTAGACCTGCGGGACGATATAGAGGATCGAGGCGATGATCAGGAGGATGCTCTCGAGGCGAAAGGCCGCCGGATCGTCGTCCGCGTCGCGGAGGAGCTTGACGGCCAACGTCCAGAAGAGCACGACGACGGCCAGCGGGGCGGTGATCGGAAGGCCGTCCCCGGTGAGGTAGAGGTTCGGCATGAGGAAGATCATGCTGAGCCCGAGGGTGACGACCAGCAGGCCGTCGCGGAACAGCACGTAGGACAACCACCAGACGTCGCCGCCGAAGCGGAGGGTCAGGCGCCGCAGGAAGCGGATGATGTATGGGCGGGAGAAATGCAGGATCAGGGTGAACGACCAGAGGATCGGCAGGACGGCGGCCACGGAGAGCACCATCCACCCGGCCCCGCCGGAGGTCAGTGTCGTCGCGAGCTGGTCGGCGTTGAGGGGTGCGTTCATCGGGTCGACTCCGGGACTGCGGCTGCGGCGGGCTTTCGCACGTTCGTCTGGCGCAGGTTGTAGACGGCTGCCACGATCCCGAGGATCCCGACGAGGGCGGCCGAGAGGTAGCAGAGCGGGAGCGCGAGGTCAGGGTTCGACGACGAGACCAGGGCCTTGACGATCCCGGGTAGGTGCGCGCCCGTCAGCTGGGTGCCCTGTACGCCGATGAGGTAGGGCGCGATGTAGAGGGTCGCCCCGACGGCGAGGAGCGCGATCTGCCACTGGTAGCCACGCCGGTCGCCGTCGCCCTTGGTCATGAGCTTGATGAGCAGAACCGCGAACGCGCAGACCGCGGCGAGCCCGCCCGTGACCGGGAGGGTCTGGGAGCCGACGACGTCCGGGTAGAAGAAGATGAAGCTGCCGAGGAACACCTGGACCGTGAAGATGTCGCGGATCGCGACATAGATGATCCACCACAGGTCAGCGCCGAGGCGGAGCGTGAACTTGCTCGTCGCGGCGGCCATATACGGTCGCCCGAGGTGCAGTGCCAGCACCAGCAGCCATAGGACGACGAGGGCGGCACCGATGGTGCCCTCGACAAACGCCTCGCCGGCGCTGAAGAAACCCGATACCTGGTCGGGCGTCATTGGAGATCACCTCCTGCGATCGACTGCGTCGCCGCGGGCGCGAACGACGGGGTTGGAACCGGGCGGATGGCCTCGTGGGGCCCGCGGCCGGTCAGGACCGAGACGCTTGGGCAGCCGTAGACGGCGTCGCAACGGAAGCAACGGGAGGCCTCCGAGCGGGCGACATCCTCGGCGAAGCCGGCCTGCGTTGCGGCGAACGTTCCGAGCTGGACCACCGGGAGCGGCGGGTGTGCGCGCGGCCGGGGCGCGAGGTCGAGCGACAGCGAGCGCTCGGGCTTGGTGGGATAGCGGACGGCGGCCATGATCTCGGCCTCGCCGTCCCGGGCGCCGGCCAGGTACTCGTGGATCGACGCCGCGGCGCGCCGTCCGGCCGCCACCGCATCGATGATCGTCTTGGGCCCGGAGACGACGTCGCCCCCGGCGAAGATCCCGGCACGGCCGGTCGCGAGCGTGCGGGGGTCGGCCACGATGCCGGCCCAGCCGCTGACCTCGATCCCGGCCCCCTCGGGGAGGATCGACGGATCGGGCTC
>JADGQH010000006.1 GCA_017881985.1 Chloroflexota bacterium
TGCGCTGGGCGATCGATCGCGGCGAGGAGTCGCTCGCCACGCAGCCGGCGGATCTGCCGCGCTTCCTGGAGGCCTTCCGCGACGTGACCTCGACGGGTTCGGTCGAGCTCCACCGCGCCCACGGGTTTGCGCCGGTCCGCCACTACATGGATATGCGGCGCGGCCTCGCGGCGGCGCTCCCGGCCGGACCTGACGTACGCGGAATCCGGATCGTGCCATACGACGCCTCGTTCGCGGAGCTGGTCCGCGACGCCCACAACGCGGCCTTCGCCGACCACTGGAGCTCCGAGCCGGTGAGAGCGGAGGACTGGGAGCGCGACTTCGTGGGCGAGCCGCACTTCCGGGCCGACCTCTCGTTCATCGCGCTCGCGGACGACGAGGTGGCCGGGTACAGCGCCAACTACTGCAGCGAGGCGGACTGGGCCGTGAGCGACGTCCGCGAAGCGTGGATCGGCCAGCTGGGCGTTCGGCGGGCCTGGCGAGGCCGCGGCCTGGCGACCGCCCTCCTGGTCCGCAGCATGGAGGCGTTCCGCGCGGCCGGGATGGAGGCAGCCTCGCTCGGCGTCGACGCGGAGAACCCGACCGGCGCCGTGGGGCTCTACGAACGGCTCGGCTTCACGGTCAATCGGCGGTTCGTGCGCCTGCGTCGTCCGGTCGCCGACTGAGGCCGCGGTGCCCGTCATCGTCCGCGAGGCCCGGCCCGCGGAGCACGCCACGCTCGGCGAGCTCGTGGTGGCCGCGTACCGGTCGCTTCCCGAGTTCGACGAGCCCGGGTACGAGCCGGACCTGCGAGACGTGGCCCGGCGGGCGCGCGAAGCGGTGGTCCTGGTTGCGCTCGATGAATCCGCCGATCCTCCGCTGCTCGGCTGCATCACGTACGTCCCGGGTCCCGAGAGCCCGTGGGCCGAGCTCCTGGAGCCGGGCGAGGCCGCGATCCGCATGCTGGCGGTGGACGCGGCCGCGCGAGGCCGGGGCGCCGGGACCGCACTCGCTGCGGCGTGCGTGGCACGGGCACGAGCGGAGGGCCGTTCCGCGATCTTCCTGCACTCGCTCCCGTACATGCGCGCGGCACAGGTGATCTACGCCCGGCTCGGGTTCACGCGCCGGCCGGACCGCGATTGGGAGCCGGAGCCGGGGGTGCGGCTGCTCGGATTCTGGCTGCCCCTCGAGGGCCTCCGCGGCTGAGGCTCGACCGAGCCTCCCGGCCAGACGCGGATCGCGTGTCGACCGTGCCATGACCCCGGACGGGGGGGTACTCCCGGGCCATCGCACCTGCAGGTTCGCGTTGCTACGGTGCACGCGTCCGCCATCGAACCGAATGACGCGTTCCAATCTCGGCTCACGCCAGGAGCTCGCACCAGCCCGTGGTCGTTCAATCCGAGTCCGCCGTCGACGGCTTCCCGTCAACCCGCCCGCCCACCGCGCATGCGGTGGCGGTCACCGGACGCGATGAGTCGAGCGGCGGTGTCGCCGTCCGGGACGCGGCGGTTCGGCGCATCGCGGCGCAGGTGAGTGGACAACCAGACCTCGGACAGGTCTTCCAGGACGTCCTGCACCACGCGATGGAGCTGTTCGAGATCGAGGGAGCCGGGTTGTGGACCCTCGAGGACGGCGAGCGTCCGTTCCGTCTCGCCGCCGAGCACGGCCTCGCTCCTGCCCTGATCGAGGCCATCTCGGGCCCGACGCCGACCCCCCGGTCGCCCGGGCGGCAGGCCGCCGTTGCGGCGCGGCGAGCCGTCGCGTCCACACGGCCGCAGGTGATCCGGAAGAGCTCCGCCCGGACACGGGAGGACCCCGCCCAGATGCAGGGCCGCCCGGCACGGACCCGCAAGGACGGTGCCCGGACGGACTGCTGCGTCCCGGTGGTCATGCTCGACGAGCCCGTCGGGCTGCTCGTCCTCTCGCGCGGGGCGTCCGGCGCCTGGTCCGCGGAGGATCTCGACCTCGCCGCAGCCTTCGCGGCCGAGATGGGCGTCACCATCCAGAACGCCCGCCTCTACAGCCGGGTGCAGTCATTTGCGGCACGCCTCGAGGCGATCAAGGACCTGGCCGGGAACCTGAACCGGATCCACGAGGTGGCCGCGATCGGGCGGGCCATCGTCGCCGAGATCCGCCACCTCTTCGCCTCCGACACGGCCCGGGTCTACGCGGTCGATCACACGACGGGGATGTGCGAGCCGATCGCCTTCGGCGGCGTCTTCCTTGGAACCGCCGAGCCGTCGCGCGAGGTCCTGCAGGTCGAGATCGGCCGAGGTCTCACGGGCTGGGTCGCCGCCAACAACGCGCCGATCCGGGTGGCCGACGCACGCACCGACCCGCGACGCCTCACGGTCGGCTCCGACGAGGAGCCGGAGTCGATGCTCTTCGCGCCGATGACCTACGAGGACGTGGTCCGCGGGGTCATCGTTGTCTCGAAGAAGGGCTTCGATCGCTACGCGGCGGACGACCTGACCACGCTCTCGATCTTCGCCGGCTTTGCCGCGCAGTCGCTGGTCAACGCCGAGAACATCGAACGGCTCAGCCGTCAGCAGGTCGAGCTGGAGCATCGACTCGCCGGGCAGCGGGCGCTCCTCGAGGTCAACGAGACACTCCTGGGATCCGGGGATCCTCGCGAGGTCCTCGAGCTGATCGCCGACGGCCTCAAGGCCGTCGTGCGCTACGACAACCTGACCATCTACCGCCTCGATCGCCTGCACGAGGTGCGCGTCGCGGTGCTGGCGCGGGACCGCTTCGCGGACATCATCCTGGCCGAGAAGATCGAGATCGGGAGCGGCCTGACCGGCTGGGCAGTCGAGCGCGGCGAGGCCGTGCTGGCCAACGACGCGCAGCTCGATCCGCGTGCGATGAACATCCCCGGCACCCCGTCGGAGGCCGAGTCGCTCATCGTCGTCCCGCTGCGGGTGGGCGGCGAGGTCATCGGCACGCTGAACGTGGGGCGCATGGGCGAGGCCGAAGCGCACTTCACGCCCGACGAGTTCGAGCTCGTGAAGCTGTTCGCCGGCCAGGCCTCGATCGCGCTCCAGACGGCGGAGGCAATCCAGGCCGCAGAGCTGCGCGCCGACCGCGACGCGCTCACCGGGCTCCGAAACCACGGCGTCTTCCAGGCCTCCGTCGATGACCTGCTGGAGCGCGGCCGTCTCGGGGCGGGCACCTTCGCCCTCCTCATGCTGGACCTCGACGGGTTCAAGGCGTTCAACGACACCCGCGGCCATCCGGCGGGCGACCGGCTGCTGCGCGCGGTCGCGGACGCTTTGCAGGCGGCCGTTCGCGAAGACGATCGGGTCTATCGCTACGGAGGCGACGAGTTCGCGATCCTCCTTCCCGGCGTCGGCCGCGAGGAAGCGGAAGCGGTGGCGGATCGCCTTGCGTCGGGGGTCGCGGCGCTCGAGGGCCCGGACGATGCGCCGGGCGTGACCATCAGCATCGGGATCGCGATGTACCCGGCCGACGGGCGGATCAAGAACGACCTCGTGATGCTCGCCGATGCCGAGCTCTACCTCGCCAAGGGGTCGTTGCGCCACGAAGGGCCGGCTGTGCGCGGGGCCCGCGCGGGTCGTGGCGCGACTCCCCGTCCGCTCGCCGCGGCCGACCCGGAGCCGGGAGCCGGCCCACGGGCGGAGGTGGAGGCGCACGCCAACGGCGACGGCCTGCGCCGCCTGGCCGACGCGTCCTTCGAGGCGTTGGTCATCCACCGCGGCGGATACGTGCTCGAGGTCAACGCTGCCTTCGCCGACCTCTTCGGACGGGCGACCGACCAGGTCGCGGGGACACCGGTCCTGGACCTGTTCCCCGCGGCGGCACGTTCGGCAATCCGGGCCCAGCTGGCCGGGGACCGCGAGGCGCCCTTCGAGACGGTCGCCTTCCTTGCCGATGGCACCGAGGGACCCGTCGAGCTGGTCGGCCGGACGATCCAGTACCTCGACGAGGCCCCGGCCTGCGCGACCGCGGTACGCGATATCCGCGAACGGCGCGCGATCCAGGAGCGCCTCGCGCACCAGTTGTCCCACGACGCGTTGACGTCGCTGCCGAACCGCTCGCTCTTCCTCGACCGGGTGACCCGCGCGCTCACGTCGGCTCGGCAGCACGGCGCGGCACCCGCTGCCGTCCTGCTGCTGGACCTGGATCGCTTCAAGGTCGTGAACGAGAGCCTGGGCCACGCGGTCGGCGACCAGATCCTGGCGGCCGTCGGCTGGCGTCTCGGCGCGGCGGTCCGGCCCGGCGACACCCTCGCCCGGCTCGGCGGCGACGAGTTCGCGCTGCTCCTCGACGGGATCGCCGACGAGGCGGGCGCGCGCGTGATCGCGGAGCGCCTGGTCGACACGCTCGCCGAGCCGTTCCTGGCGGACGACCGGGACGTCAACATCGGCGCGAGCGTCGGCGTCGCGGTCGCCACGTCCAGCGGCATCGGCGCGGCAGACCTGCTCCGGGACGCCGAGATCGCGCTCTACCGGGCCAAGTCGAGCGCGCTCAACCGGGTTGCGGTCTTCGAGCCGAGCATGGGCGGGGCAACCATGGCATGGCTCGAGCTGGACACGGACCTCCACCGAGCCGTCGAGCGCGGCGAGCTGCAGCTCTACTACCAGCCCCTGATCGACCTGCGGACGGGGGTCGTCGTCGGCCACGAGGCCCTGGTCCGCTGGGAGCACCCGACCCGCGGTCTGCTCGGCCCGGACGACTTCATCCCCCTCGCCGAGGAGACGGGGCTGATCCTGGGAATCGGCGAATGGGTGCTGTCCGAGGCATGCCAGCAGACACGAGCGTGGCAGCTCGCGATGCCCACCGAACCGCCGCTCAGCGTGAGCGTCAACCTCTCGGGCCGCCAGTTCACGCAGCCGGACCTCGCCGCGACCGTCGCCGGCGTGCTCGCGGCGAGCGGCCTGCCGGCCTCGTCCCTGGAGCTGGAGATCACCGAGACCGTGGCCATGAGCAATGCGGCGGCGACCGGCGTGACCCTGCGGACGCTCCGCGAGCTCGGCGTCCGCCTCGCGCTTGACGACTTCGGGACCGGCTACTCGTCCCTCGCCTACCTGTCGGAGATGGCCCTCGACAGCATCAAGGTCGACCGGGCGTTCGTGGCCGGGCTGGCGGTTCCCGGGACGAACCACTCGATCATCGCGGCCGTCTCGGCGCTCGCACGCGGGCTCGGCCTCCAGGTGACCGCCGAGGGAATCGAGGAGCCGGAACAGCTCGCCGCCGTCATCGACCTCGGCTGCGACCGCGGCCAGGGCTTCTTCCTGGCGATCCCCCTCCCCGCGCCCGCGGCGCTGGCGTCGCTCATCGCGGAACCCGTGCGCGACCTGCACGGCCTCATGCAGGCCAGCGCCGCGTAGCGGCCGACCCCGCGCTCAGCGGCCGGCCGCCTGGCGCTCGCGCGGCGCCTGCGCGGCGATCAGCGACGGTTGCCGAAGAGCCGCAGCAGCATGAAGAACAGGTTGATGAAGTCCAGGTAGAGCTTGAACGCGCCCATGACGGCGCCCTTCTCCATCGCGCCGGCCCATGCCGCCACGGCTCCGCTCTGGATCTGCTGCACGTCGTACGCGGTGAGGATCGTGAAGATCACGACCCCGGCGACGGAGATGCCGAAGCTGAGCAGGGTCCCGCCGACGAACACGTTCACGAACATCGCGACGATCAGGCCGATCAGCCCCATGAACAGGTAGGCGCCGATGTTCGAGAGGTCCCGCTTCGTCACCGCGCCGTACACGGCCGCCGCGCCGAACACCGCCGCAGCCGCGCTCCCGGCCGCCACCACGCTGCCGAGGTCGTAGACGCGGAGGATGAACCCGAGCGTCACGCCCGTGAGCGCGGCGTAGGCGAAGAACAGGAGCAGCCCCACCGAGGCCGGGATCCTGCGGATCGCGAGGGTCAGGCCGAAGGCGATCGCCAGCTGGGCGATGATCAGGGGCAGGAAGAGGCCGGCCAGGTCGGTGACCTGCGCGTCGGACATGCCCGCCACGATCGCGCCGACGCCGGTCGTCAGCAGCAGACCGAGGAACATCCAGAAGAACGCCTGGGTAAGGAACGCCTGCGCGAGCCGCGCATCCGGGCGGACGCCGACGCGACCCGGCGTGGCGTACGGATTGATCATCATGGTGCGAGGAATCTCCTTTGTCGCTACCGGAACACGTGCTCCGGACCCCTATTCTCTCGCAACCCCGAAAGCGTGCACGGCGCCGGGTTCGGCGCGATGCGCCGCCTGGGTCAGCCGCGGCGGGCGCGGACCCCGGTCCGGGCAGCGGTCGCCGTGTGCGACTCGGCTTGCTCTGCGGCGCGCGCGAGGACCCACAGGAGGTCGGCGAGCCGGTTGAGGTACGCCAGCAGGTGCGGCCCGGGAACGAGCGCCGCGCGATCGAGCGTCACGGCACGCCGCTCCGCTCGCCGGAGGATCGTCCGGGCCAGCTCGAGCGCCGCGCTTGTGCGCGTCTCTCCGGCCACCACGAACTCCTTTGGAAACACGATCCGGGCCTCGTAGTCCGCGAGCACGGCCTCGATCCCGGCGACCATGGCCGCGGACACGCGTGTCGTCCCGTCCTGGAGGCGGTCCCACGAGGTGGGGTTTGCAGCCAGCTCCGCGCCTGCCACGAAGAGCTCGCGCTGAATCCGAAGGATCAGCGGCTCGATCTCTGCAAGGGCCGGCGGGAGCGCATCGAGGCGCCGCTTGACGTCCAGCTCGGCGCGGGCGAGCCCGAGCGCCGCGACAGTCTCATCGAGTGTCCCGTAGGCCTCGGTTCGGAGATCATCCTTCGGGATGCGATCGCCCCCGAAGAGAAGGCCCGTCGTGCCGTCGTCGCCCTTCTTCGTGGCGACGGCGGAGGGGCGCGATGCGGCGGGGGGCTCCGGGCTCACCACATGAGGCCCGCGTCGCGCGGGTCCCAGCGCTCTGCGAGCAGCGTCACCTTCACCGGGTGGTCGAGGACGGACTCGGCCTGCTCCTTGACCTGCGCGATCATCGAACCCGCGTACGGGCAGAACGGGGTCGTGAGGATCATCTTCACCTCCGACTCCGCCTCGCCGATGATCACCTGCTTGATCAGGGCCAGCTCCACGACGTTCATCCCGATCTCCGGGTCGACGACCTCGCGGAGGGCGTCGAGGATCGCGAGCTCCTTGGCGCGGCGCTCTGCGTCGAACGCGGGCGCGACGACAGGCTGGGCGGTTGCTTCGGCGACGGTCGGCTGATCGGTCATGGGTGGCTCTCAGTGGTGCCGCGGGATCGCGACGGCTCCGGGGAAGCGTAGCACCGATACCCGGAAAGACGAGCCCGCAGGTCGGAATTACCCGAGGAACGGTCAGGCGGGTGCGGGCGCCGTCGCTCCGACGCCGACGACCACGCCCGGGCGGCGCAGCTCGTCCGGAAGGCCGGCCGCCTCCGCCTCGGTGAACCCGGGCCCGACCAGCGATCCGTCGGCCGCCAGGAACTCCGCGTAGCGCTCGGGGTGGTCGGCCGCGTAGCAGAACGCGAACGCGATGCCGAGCCACCGCAGCTCGGGATTGTCGGTCAGGATCCGCGTGAGGCCGTAGCCGCTGCGCCGCATCTCCAGGAGCTGGTGGACCGTCAGCCGGCTCCCGTAACAGAACGGCTCGCCGTTCATGACCAGCGGATCGACCTGCACCCACTTGATCGTCATGCCTCAGCCGCCCTTGTAGAGGGCGAACAGGTAGCGATTGCGCTTCCTCGCATCGCCCGCGAGGCCGCGATGCCAGCGGAAGGTCGCGATCCCCTCGTCGAGGGCCGCGTCCGCGACGGCGCGCTCCTCGTTCGAGAGAACGGCGGCGAGCGCCACCCGCAGGCCTTCGGAGAGCGCGATGAGGTCGTCCATCGGCACGCGGCGGCGGCGGAAGACCGGGGCCACCCACTCGGCCCACTCGCGGACCTGGGCGGGGCTGCCGGACGCGACCGCGCGGGCAATGCGCTCGAGATAGCCATCGGTGTCGCGGAGCAGGTGGCGGAGCCCGGTGTCGCCGTGGCGCTCGCGAAGCGTTGGATCGCCCTCGACGGCGGCCTCCAGCGCACGCGCGGCCAGCCGAGCGCGCGACGCACGGATGCGGTCCGCACCCGCGGGGAAGCCCGCGGTCATGTCGGTGGTCGGCAGGCCCAGGGCAGGGTGGCTCACGGCCCGAAGTCTACCAGCGGGGCTCGTCGCGGCGGGTACCATCGACCCATGCCCGATCGAGATCCCGGCGACGTACGGCCGCGGCGGCTGCTGGCGCACGCCCCGTCCGATCGGTATGCGGCGAGCCAGCCGGCGAAGGCCGGCGACCGGGCATCAGGCGGCCCCGGAACTGCCATCCTGCTGGGCCTCCTCGCCGCAGCGGTCGGGGCCGCCGTCCACGTGGCGATCGCGGTCCTCTTCCTGGCGACGGGCGGGCTGCTCGTGGTCGCCGCCACGCTCGGGTTCGTGGTCGGCGCCGGCGTCCGATACGGGGCCGGCTCGCGAATGCGAACCGGCGCGCGGCGCGGCCTCGGGATCGGCCTCGCGGTGGTGGCCGTCGCGGCGGCGTTCGCCGCCAACTGGGGCCTCTCGGGCGCGTATCTCGGCCCGATCGACTACCTGGACCAGGTCTACGGGCTGCTGATCCCGCTGCAGGTCGTGGCTGCGGCCGCCGGCGCGTTCGCCGGGACCCGCTAGCAAAGGAGGCGTTACCCCATGCCCGGCTTCCCGACCTTCGACCACTGGTTCCCGCCGGACCAGCCCCCCGAGCGACGGCCGGCGCCCGTCTACGCGCTGCGCCATCCGAGCGAGGACGACCTCGCCGCGCTCCACGGTCGTCTCGAAGACTGGGTCGATGAAGCCGGGGCGGCCGGCCCGGGCCGCGCCTGGACGCGCCACGTCGCGGGCACCTCGTGGCTTGCCGAGGCCGAGCCGGAAGGGCGTCCGCTGGGCGTCCTCCTGGGGTTCGCCTCCCCCGATCACCCCGAGGAGGCGGTGATCCAGCGGATCGCCGTCGACCCGGAGTTCCGGCGCCGCGGGATCGGGCGGGCACTGGTCGAGCGCTTCACCCTCGAGCGGGCGCAGGCCGGTGCGACACGCATGACCGCCGCCTGCCGACCCGACGACCGGCTGGCGCTCGCGTTCTTCGGTTCCCTCGGGTTCGCGCCCAATGCCGGGCCCGGCAGCCGGAAGCTCTACGGCGTGCCGGCCTTCGAGAGCTGGGACGGCCCGGGAGAGGACCGCGTGCTGCTCGAGCGGCAGATCAGCCCGTAGCCGTCGACTCCGCGATCTCGGCGAGGATCGCACCCGGCGTCAGCTGCTCGGTCAGGAGGCGTCGGAAGCGTCCCGCCTGGTCGGCCGGCGGAACCCGCTCGAGCCAGCGGGACAGGAGGCGCTCGCCCTCGAAGTAGACGAAGACGTACGTGCGCCAGAGTGGGTGGTCGATGAACTCGAGCCGCTTGGCCGCCCGGTCGGGGGTGGTCAGCAGGTATCGCTCAAGGTAGGCGATGACCTCCTCCCGAGTGGCCCCGTCGGCATGCCGGAGGAGCGCCGCGTTCCCGCGAACGCCGCCGAGGGCCGCCGTCGCACGAGTGATCGCCACCTGGACCGCGGCGGCTCCGCGGGCGGCGGCCGGGTCTCGGGCCACCTCCAGGCCGGCGAGCCGGTAGACCTCGACCAGCAGGTCCGCCTCGTCGGCTGTCGGGACGGCGAACCGACGACCCAGGTCGGCGAGCCCTTCGGACAGGAGGCATTCCGGCGCGTTGATGCAGAGGACCGACGCCTCGAGGCGGCCGGCCGTCGCGACGAGGTGCGCCTCGTGCCAGGAGTGCTCCAGGTGGTGGCCCGGGTATGTCTCGTGGGGGAGGACGCTCAACAGGTCGGCGGCACGGGTCGGCAGGTCGGTGTTGATCTCGACCCGGCTTCGCAGGCCTCCGTCGTACCAGTTGTAGCCCGACCATGGCTGATCGCGGACGAGCGAGACCGTCAGATTCTCGCCGTCCGGCAGGCCGAACAGCGTGCGAGCGCGCTCCCGGAAGCCTGGCAGCAGCGCGTCGATCACGACCCGCAGCCGATCCGGCGGGATCGTGAAGCGGGCGTCCCAGGAGACCGTCCGCTCGGCGAGCGTTCCCGCGCCGGGGAGCAGGCGCGCGAGGTCCGCGGCGGCGGCCGCGAAGACCGCCTCGTCGATCCGCTCGGGGGTGAGGTCGAAGCACGCACTCACGTGGTCGACGTACGGCAGGCCGTCTCCCTCGAGGGCCCGCGCCTGCGTCTCCAGCGCCACGAGCTGGGCGGTGAGCCAGCGGCGGCGGTCCGGCTCGACGACCCCGGCATCGACCCGGGCGCAGAGCTCCACGGCGTCCTCTCGCAGGCGCGACGGCGGGCGCGGCCCCTCGGCGTCGACCTGCGCTCGGAGCGCGGCTGGGCCGAAGTAGCCGTCCACGAGGCCGGGGACCAGGCGGTCGAGCCGGAGGACGAGGAGCAGGTAGTCGCGGGCGATGGGATCGGGGGCGATCATCGTGCGCCGCCGGTGATCATTGTTCGCCCGGCCGTTCAGCGCTGCATCCGCGGCGGTCGCGGTGCGCGCGGAGCGTCGTGATCAGCGTGGAGCGAAGCCTGCTCGCGAGCCAGCCGGACGCGTTCGGCCAGGTCGTCCGCCTCGGACGGGAGCCCGAATCGGCCGCGCCGGGGGCCGACGCCGTCGACGACACCGCGAGCCTCGCCGGCACCCTCGGCATTGCCGGCATCGTTCCGGTCGGCGGCATCGTTCGGGTCGGCTCCTCCCTCGGGCGAGCCCGGATCGAGACGCGGCTCGGCGGACGCCCGACCGATCCCGATCCCGCCCGTCTCGCCCCGGAAGGGCATCCCCTGCCGCTCCACGGCATCGAGGCTCATCCGGAGCGCGCTCGTCTTCTGTCCGGCGACGTCGCGGACCTCGGCCGCCTCCTCGTCCGGCGTGAGCGGCCGGCCGCGCACGATCCCCTTCGGCTTGCCCACCATCAGCCACGCCAGGTGGTAGCGGTCCATGCTCCCCCACGCCGCCTCGAGCAGCTCATCCGAGCGCTGCAGCCAGTCACGGAGCGCCGGCAGGGACGGCGCGGCGTCGAGCCCCTCGCCCTCGGCGATCAGCGCCCTCGTGCGATCGATCAGCTCCTTGCGAGTCATTGGCGGAGTGTATGACGCGAGCCCCGCCGGGCTGTCCGCTCCGGCCTCGGCCGCCCGGCCGGGAGCTTGGGCTTCGGTCGCGGAGCCGCCGGCAGCGGTGGCATCCGTGTCATCCGCCGGACTGGGCCACGATCCACGCCTCGCGTGCATCTCGCAGCCGGCGCGCCCACGCGCCGGGGCGGCCGTCCCCGATCGACCGTCCGTCGACCTCGACCAACGGCACGATGCCCGCCACCGACGAGCAGAGGATCGCCTCGTCGGCGCCGAGAAGCTCCTCGAGACCGAACGCGGCCTCGCCCGCGGCAAGTCCGACGGCTGCTGCGCCGTCCGCGCCCAGCAGCCAGTCGCGCGTCGTGCCCGCAAGCACGCCTGTCGCGAGGGGCGGCGTCCGGAGCGCATCCCCGATGACGAGGGCGAGGCTCGCCGTGGTCGCCTCGGCGACGTGCCCGTCGAGGGTGAGGGAGATCGCGTCGTCGGCGCCGGCGCGGTCCGCCTCGAGCTTCGTCCAGACGTAGTCGGCGCGCGAGACCGTCTTCACGCCGGCGAGTGGGCTCGCCGGGTCGCGTCGGGCGGTCGACACGATCGCCCGGACACCGCGCTCGAGGAGCGCTGCCGGGACGCCCGGATTCGGCCAGGCCTGCACGACAAGCGTCGCACGGAGGTCGCGCCAGCCGGCCGGCAGGAGCCCGCGGGACGCGGGCGCACCGCGTGAGACGGTGATCCGGACCGCGGCATCCGCGGGCGCGTTGACGGCGACCGTCGCCGTGATCGCGGCGGCCACGTCCGCATCCGACCACGGGAGCGGGATCTCCAGCGTCGCGAGCCCCGCGCGCAGCCGTCGAAGGTGGCCGTCCAGCTCGATCGGCACGCCGCGACGAACGCGCAGCGTCTCGAAGACGCCGTCGCCCAGCTGGAACGCACGGTCTGCCACGGGAACGGCCGGCGCGTCGGCAGGCTGCAGGCGACCGTCCACCCAGACGACGGGTCCGGCGCCCGCAGGGTCGTGGCTCTCGTTCACGGCTGCTCCTCTCCGACCACCCGCCCGCCGATCGCGCGGAGCGGGCCACGCGCCTTCGTCCGGGTCTCCTCCCATTCCGCCGCGACGTCGCTGCGCCACGTGATCCCGCCGCCGACGTGGAAGGTCAGGCGCAGCCCATCGGCCACGAACGTGCGGATCAGGATCGACGATCCCATCGCGCCCGCTGCATCGACCCAGAGGGCAGCGCCGCAGTATGGACCGCGCCGAACCGGCTCGAGCGCCTCGATCAGCTCCATTGCGCGGATCTTCGGAGCCCCGGTGATCGAGCCGCCCGGGAAGGTGGCAGCCAGGAGGTCGAACGCGTCGCGGCCCGGTGCCAGTCGGCCGGCGATCGTGGAGACGAGATGCTGCACGCTCGAGGTCCGCTCCAGGCGCCAGAGCCGCGGGGCGCGGACGCTCCCCGGCTGGCAGACGCGGCCGAGGTCGTTGCGCAGGACGTCCACGATCATCGTGTTCTCCGCCCGGTCCTTGCCGCTCGCCAGGAGCTCGGCGGCGAGGGCGCGATCCTCCGCCCGGGTTCGGCCCCTCGGCCGCGTGCCCTTGATGGGGTCGGCCCGCACGGCGCCCGCGGCGTCCAGCGACACGAAAGGCTCCGGCGATGCCGACACGATCGCCCGGCGTCCGCCGGACCCGCGAGGGCCGTGACGAGCATCAGCCCCGCCGGTCGTCCGGGCGCCGAGGTCGAGATACGCGGCGAAGGTCGCGGGCTCGCCCGCCCGCAGGCGCCGGTAGATCACCCACGGGTCGCCGTCGAACCGGGCGGCCAGGCGGCGCGCGAGGTTCGCCTGGTAAAGCTCGCCGGCCGCGATCGCGCCCCGAACGGCTTCCACGCCGCGGTCCCAGGCCGTCCGGTCGATCCCCGACACGAATGCGAGGGGTGAAGGTGGCACGACCCCTGCCGCCTGTCCCGTCGGCTCGTCGGCTGCGACGCGCGTTCGCGCGATCGCCGCGGCCCGCTCCCGGACGTCCGCGAGCGTCCGGGCCAGCCCGGCCGCGTCGGCGTCGACGGCACGTCCCGCGATCCAGGCACGTCCGTCGCGCTGGTCCCAGACCAGCGCCCACGAATGCAGCCCGAGCTGGAGGTCGGGCATCGCCTGGTCGTCGCTCGCCAGGCTCGGGATGGCCTCGAAGCGGCGTCCAAGGTCATAGGCAAGGTGTCCCACGAGGCCGCCCGCGAACGGGGCGGCCCCGACGGGAAGCCTGGTGTCGTCAAGGCGCCTGAGCGCCCGGCGGGCGTCGGCGAACGGGTCAGACCCGAACGAGGCACCCACCAGGACCTCGAGCGGGTCGGCGACGAGGATCGACCAGCGTCCCGCCCGCCCGGAACGCGCGCTCTCGAGGAGACCGAGGTCCGGCAGGTCGCGAAACCCTTCGGCGGCGTCGATCGGCGCGACACCGTCGAGGACGGGAAGGCGCTCGACGATGAGCTGTGGGAGGCGGGCGGCGACCGATCGGGTCAACCCACCTTTCCGCGTGGACACGCGGGGATTATCGACATTGCGCCGGTCGGTCGGCCGCGGGCCGTTCAGCACTGGCGCGGTTCGGGCTCGGCGCCGGACCATGCCCGGGCGGAACAGTCCGCCCGAGGAGTGGAGGCGACCATGGTCACGACCAGGCGGCAGATCGACGATTTCTGGGCGCTGAAGCGGCTTGCCGTCGTCGGCGTCTCGCGCGATCCCAAGCATTTCTCGAACACGATCTGGCAGGAGCTTCGCCAGCGACGCTACGAGGCCGTGCCGGTGAACCCGAACGCCACCGAGATCGACGGACAGCGCTGCTACGCCCGCGTCCAGGACATCCAGCCGCCCGTCGATGGCGTCGTGATCATGACGCCCCCCACGGCCACGGACCAGGTCGTCCACGACTGTTCCGAAGCCGGCGTCACGCATGTCTGGATGCACAAGGGTGCCGGCGGCGGACCCGGCGCCGTCAGCGCGGCAGCCGTTGCCTACTGCGACGCCCACGGCATCGACGTCGTGCCGGGCCATTGTCCCTACATGTTCCTGCCGGGAACGCCGTTCTTCCACGGCCTCCACGGGTTCGTGAAGAAGGTCACCGGCAGCTACCCGAAGTGATCGCGGCATGAAGCGCGCGGTCATCGTCTACCGCAGTCGGACGGGCACGACGCGGCGGCTCGCCGAGGAGATCGGCCGGTTCCTCGCGAGCCGCGACATCGAGCCTCGCGTCGTCTCCGTCGGTGACTGCGACGTCAAGGCCCTGAGCGACGTCGACTTCCTGCTCCTCGGGTGCTGGACGAGCGGCCTGATGATCGTGCGGCAGCACCCCGACCAGCCGTGGATCGACTTCGCCCGGGAGATCCCGTCGACCACGGTTCCCCGGGTGGGGCTGTTCACGACCTACAAGCTCGCGACCGGTAGCATGTTCGCGCAGATGCGCGGGCATCTCGCCGGTCGCCTGCCGGCCCCCAGGCTGGAGCTGAAGTCGCGGTCCGATACGCTGTCGGAGCCCAATCGTCGCGCGCTCGAGCGGTTCGTCGCGGGAACATAGCGGGGGAGTCAGCCAGTGCGCGCACGCGACCACGGAATCGTCCTCGGGCGGCTCGGGCCCGGCCCGCACAACGCGATCACGGACATCCCCGGCGTGCGCGTCGGCCACACCACGCTCATCGGTGGTGACGGGCCGCGCGTCGTCGGCAAGGGCCCGGTCCGAACGGGCGTCACCGTGGTCGTGCCGCACGATGGAGACCCGTTCGTGGAACCCGTCTTCGCGGGATGCCACCGGCTCAACGGGAATGGCGAGCTGACGGGTCTCGAGTGGGTCCGCGAATCCGGCTTGCTGACTAGCCCGATCGCGATCACGAACACGCACTCGGTGGGCGTGGTCCGCGATGCGCTCATCGCCCATGCGATCCGCCATCACCCAGCCGGCGCCGAGTTCTGGTCGCTCCCCGTCGTCGGCGAGACCTACGACGGCGTCCTCAACGATATGAACGGTTTCCACGTCCGCCCGGAGCACCTGGATTCGGCGCTGGGTGGGGCCACCTCCGGGCCTGTCGTCGAAGGCGCGGTCGGCGGCGGGACCGGGATGATCTGCCACGAGTTCAAGGGCGGGATCGGGACGTCGTCGCGGGTCGTCGCCGAGTCGGACGGCGGATGGACCGTCGGGTCGCTGGTCCAGGCCAACTACGGCAGCCGCGAGCTCCTGCGGATCGACGGGGTGCCGATCGGCGAGGCGATCCCGACGTCCGACGTGCCGAGCCCATGGGACGCGGCCATGGCCCTTGCCCGTGCGGCCGGAACGGGCGGGGCCGCGGCATCGGGGGCCGGCTCGATCATCGTGATCCTGGCCACGAACGCCCCGCTCCTCCCCCACCAGTGCCGGCGGCTGGCGCAGCGGGCCGGGCTGGGGATCGCGCGAATGGGCGGCATCGGATCGACCGGCTCGGGCGACATCTTCATCGCCTTTGCCACCGGCAACCGCGGCCTCCCAGAGGCGTCGCCGGAGCCCGACGCGCGCCGCGTGATCGACGTGCGCATGGTCGAGGACACCCGGATGACACCGCTCTTCCAGGCGGCCGTCGAGGCAACCGAGGAGGCCATCGTGAATGCGCTCCTGACCGCCGGCAGCATGACCGGCGCCGATGGCATCACGGCCTATGGGCTCGCTGGCGAGCGCGTGGTCGAGATCATGGTCCGCCACGGGCGCGGTCCGGCGACGCGTTCGACCTGAGCGGTGGCGGCGCGGCCGCGCACCCTGGCTTGCGCGTCCGGCCTGAGCGGCCGCGGCGCGCCCGCGCGGGCGTCGATCAGCCCGAGCGGTTGCCGCCCTCGCGCCGGCTGAATTGGGCGAGCTCCCGGCGACACTCGGCGGCGGTCCGCTGCGCCTGGCCCACGATCCAGGCAGCCAGGCGGGCCGTCCGCTCCAGCGTGAGCGCGGGCCCATAGGGGCTCTCCTCCAGCACGATGCCCGAGGCGTTGCGGAAGTCGGCCATCCAGTTGGCTTGGAGGCCGACGAGTGCGGCGGCCACGACGGAGCGGTCGAACGCCCAGTCGAGGTAGCGCGCGTTGAGCGATGCCACGAGGTCGTCGAGCAGCACGGGCCGGCCGGCCTCCACCTGCGCAACCAGCTCGAGGACGCGCAGGGCAGCGAACGGGTCACCGGGCTCGGCGACCACCGGGGGCGCGAGATTCGGATCGGGAAGCCCGGCGGGCGCAGGGCCCAGCCGGAGGCCCCCGGGGACAGCAGATCGGGGATCGGTCACGGGAGCCGACCATACCACCGGCCCACGCGGCGTTCCGCTCGCGGGACCTCCGGCACTGGCCGGCGGCCGCCGGGCGGCGGAGAATGCACCATGAAAGCCGGCCGTCACGATCGATGGTGCGGCAGGAGGTGCAGCGATGAGCGGTGAAGTCCTCGTCGCATTCGGAACACGACACGAGTCGACCCGCGGGATCGCGGCGGCGGTGGCCGAAATCCTCCGTGCCGCGGGCATCCCGGTCATCCTCGAGTCGATCGACACGGTCGGCACGCTGAGCCGCGTCCGCGGCGCAGTCCTGGGATCGGCCGTCTACGACGGGGGCTGGCTGCCGGGCGCCCATGCGTTCCTGACCGAGCACGAACGCGAGCTCGCGGGAATCCCGACCTGGCTGTTCGCCTCCGGACCGTTGGACCAGGTGCCGCCCGGCACGCAGGCTGACCTCCCGGACGACCTCGTGGACGTGATCGGGCGGATCGGGCCGCGTGACGTGGCGCTCTTCGTCGGCTCGCTGCAGCCGCACCACGTGGCATCCGGGCTGCGTCTCCTCTCGAAGCTCGCCCGGACGAACGTCGGCGACCACCGCGACTGGGTCGCCATCGAGCGCTGGGCGAACGGCATCCGCGACGCGCTCATCGCGGAACATCCCTCGATCGTCGAGGCGGGGTGGAGGCCCGGCGCGGGATCCTGAGCTCCGGGTAATCCATTCTTCATCGCGCCTGCACGCGCCCGCAGCCCGGATGGTGCATCGTCGTTCGCATGGACGACGATCTCCCCTCCGCCGAGCCCGGCTCGCGCGCTCCCGATGCCCCGAACCCTCCGATGACGTGGCCCGTCGACGCCCCGCTGCTGAGCCCGCCCGTCGACGGACCTGCGATTCCCGTCGGGACCCCGACCACGACGACGCCGCCCGCGCGTCGTGGGCACGGCTGGACGGTTGCCGCGCTCGTCCTCGCGGCGGTGCTGCTGTTCGGGACCGGGGGCCTGGTTGGCCGGCTCTCGGCGCCGGATGCCGGCGCTGGATCGACGGCCAGCCCGGCGGCGTCCGCGGCGCCGGTGGCATCCGGCGCGGCTGCATCCGCGGGGCCCGCCGCGTCCGTGGCGCCGCTCAGCTGGTCCCTCCTCGACCAGGCGTATGCGCTGCTCAGGGCCAACTACGTCGATCCATCCGGGCTGGACCCCACCACGCTCGTCCAGGGCGCAATCCGCGGGCTCATGGATGCGGTCAATGATCCCGGTCATACGGGCTACCTCACCTCCCAGGAGGTCGCAGCTCGCAATGCATCGCTTTCCGGGACGTTCGTCGGCATCGGCGCCGTGCTCAAGCTCGAGGGGAGCGCCGCGACGGTCGTCCGCGTCATCCCCGGCAGTCCGGCCGAGAAGGCCGGCCTGCGGGCCGCCGAGGTGATCCTCCGCGTGGACGGGAACGCGGTCGCCGGCCAGACCGTCGAGCAGATCGTCGTCAAGGTTCGCGGCCCGGAGGGCACGCCCGTGACGCTCCTCCTCCAGGATCTCGACGGGTCCGAGCGGAGCCTGACGATCGTCCGGGCGAAGATCGACCAGCCACTCGTGAGCTGGGCGCTGGCGCCCGGCGGGCGTGACGCGGTCATCCGGCTCGAGTCGTTCTCGACGGGAGCCGCGAAGGACATCGTCGCCGCGATCAAGGCCGCACGCGCGGCCGGCGCGGCCGGGATCGTACTGGACCTGCGCGCGAATGGTGGGGGTTACGTGACCGAGGCGATCAACGTCGCGAGCCAGTTCCTGGGATCGGGCATCGTCTACATCTCGCAGGACCGAAGCGGCAAGCAGGTCCCGCACGAGGTCGCCGGGGGTGGAACCGCGACGGACCTCCCGCTCGTGGTCCTCGTGGACGGCCAGACGGCGAGTGCCGCGGAGATCGTGACGGGGGCGATCCAGGACGCGGGGCGCGCCACGATCGTCGGCGAGACGACGTATGGGACGGGCACCGTGGTCGGGACCTACCCGCTCGCCGACGGGTCGGCCGTCACGATCGGGACGGAGCGCTGGCTCACCCCGAAAGGCCACGCGATCTGGCGCGAGGGCCTGACCCCCGACGAGACCGTCGCCCTGGCCCAGGGCGTGAACTTCCTGGTGCCGGACGACTTTGCGACGCTGGGCAGCGGCGGGATCGCGGGGAGCTCCGACGCGCAGCTCCAGGCGGCGCTTCGATCGCTCGGCGTCGCAGAGCGGGCCGCCACGGGCGGTTGACGCGCGGGACTCGCTGACGCCGAGGCGGCTGACGCGCGGGGCGTCCATGACCCGCGGGGCGTTCCTGCCGGAGAGCGTCCCTACAGGAGCTCGTGGTTGGCGGTGGCGGTGGGCAGGCCGTCGGCGGGCCGGGGCTCCTCGCCGGGGCCGTATCCGGCGAGCGCGTCGCCATTCCGGTCGCCGGTCGTCGCCTGGAGCACGGGCAGCGGTTGGCCGGCCTGCCCCTCGAGCGCGCCCACGCCGTACGGCACCCACTTCGACGGATCCTGGAGGCGGTGGGCCTCCTCGTTGCCGCGCGCGTGGGTCTCGACGAAGCCGGCCGGCTCGATCCACATCCGCTTGCCGTCCAGAAGGCCGGTGATGCCCTCCTGGCCGGGCTCGGGGCGCGGGTTCTGGCACCAGCGGCAGCTCGCCCGGTCGTGGGGCGTGTACGCGGTGGGCTCCTCGTAGGTCGTGATGTAGCCCTCGTAGTTGCGGAGCACGATCTTGTGATCCGAGTACGAGACGAGGTAGTTCGGCATGACCGGGATCTTCCCGCCGCCGCCCGGCGCATCCACGATGAACTGCGGGACGGCGTAGCCGGACGTGTGGCCGCGGAGCCCCTCCATGATCTCGAGGCCCTTGCCGACGGGCGTCCGGAAGTGCCCGGCGCCCTCGACCAGGTCGCACTGGTAGATGTAGTAGGGCCGGACCCGGATCTCGACGAGCCGCTGAACCAGGTCGCGCTGGATGTGGACGCAGTCGTTCACGCCGGCCAGCAGCACCGACTGGTTGCCGAGCGGGACGCCGGCGCGCGCCAGGACGTCGCACGCGCGGGCGAGCTCGGGCGTGATCTCGTTCGGGTGGTTCACGTGGATGTTGAGCCAGACCGGGTGGTACTTCGCCAGCATCTCGCCCAGCTCGTCGTCGATCCGCTGGGGAAGGAAGACCGGCACCCGTGAGCCGATCCGGATGATCTCCACGTGCGGAATCTCCCGCAGGCCGCGCAGCACGGACTCGAGGAGCTTCGGCGCCAGGGTCAGGCCGTCGCCGCCCGAGATCAGCACGTCCCGGATCTGCGGCGTCCGCCGGATATAGTCGAGCTGGGCCTCGTGCTCCTTCCGGTTGAAGTTCTGGCTCGGGTCGCCGACGATCCGGCTCCGCGTGCAGTAGCGGCAGTAGCTGGCGCACTGCGTGGTGATCAGCATCAGGACCCGGTCCGGGTAGCGATGGACCAGGCCAGGGACCGGCGAGTGGCGGTCCTCGGCGAGCGAGTCCTCCATCATCCCGGTGAAGGAGCGCAGCTCGCGGCCGGTCGGGATGATCTGGCGCCGGATCGGATCGTCCGGGTCGTCCGGGTCCACGAGGCTGATGAAATAGGGGGTCACGTCGACGCGGAACTTGTCCGGCGCGGAGAGCCCTTCGCGCTCGTCGTCGGTGAGGTTGAGGATGGCCTCGATCTCGCTCAGCTCGTTGACGCGGTTGGAGAGCTGCCAGCGCCAGTCGTTCCACTTCTCGTCGGGAACGTCCGCCCAGATCGCCGCGCGCCGGCTGACCGCCGGCTTGCCGTCCGGTCCCAGCCGGCGGGCCGGGTCACGCCGGTTGACGAACGCCGGTTCCCCGGCGGACCCGGCGACGGCCGAGCTGTGCTCCTGGACGGTCATCGGCGGGCTCGCTCCGTGCTGGCGCGGCGGCGACGCATCGACCGGACGACGGCTCGCCGCCTGCCCGTTCGGACGCCCTCCGACGCATAAAGACTATGCACTCTGCATAACGGATCCGATCATACCCGCCGGATGGCCCGGTGTCACGGACGTATCTGGACGCGATCAACCGGTATCGTTCGCGGGATGAGCGAGCCGATTCTCCCCGACCACGTCATCGCCAACCGCGCCTACTGGACGACTGAGGCCGCCGCCTACGTGGAGCCCGGGCGGCGCGCCTGGGCAGAGCCCGAGCCGAGCTGGGGCATCTGGGGCGTGCCCGAGTCGGAGGCGAAGATCTTGCCTGACGTGGCCGGCCTGGACACGATCGAGCTCGGCTGCGGGACCGCCTACGTCTCGGCTTGGCTGGCTCGGCGCGGAGCGCGGCCGGTCGGGGTTGACATCACGCCGGCCCAGCTGGAGACGGCGCGGGCGCTGCAACAGGAGCACGGCCTGGTCTTCCCGCTCCTCGAGGCGAGCGCGGAGACAGTCCCCCTCCCGGACGCCTCGTTTGACTTCGCCATCAGCGAGTATGGCGCGGCGATCTGGTGCGACCCGTACCGCTGGATCCCCGAGGCCGCTCGCCTGCTGCGGCCGGGCGGCCGGCTCGTCTTCCTGGGGAACTCGACGCTGTTCATGCTCTGCTCACCCGACGAGGAGGAACCGGCCGGGGAACGCCTGCTGCGGCCGCATTTCGGCGGGCTCGGGCGGATCGAATGGCCCGACGACGGCTCGGTCGAGTTCAACCTGGGCCACGGCGACATGATCCGGCTCCTGCGCGCCAGCGGCTTCGAGGTGGAGAACCTCGTGGAGCTGCGGGCGCCGGAGGGCGCCACCACCCGCTCCGCGTATGTCACGCCGGAATGGGCGCGCCGGTGGCCATCCGAGGAGGTCTGGATCGCGCGGCGGAGAGGCTGAGCACGGCGATCCGCTGAGCGCAGGCTCGCGACGCTGGCCGCCTCGTCCCGGGACCCCGTCCGTCCGGCCCGGGCTATTCCCCGATCACGGCCCAGAGCAGGCCCATCATGATGAAGAAGCCCGTGAACATCGAGATCAGCGCGATCGCGCCGTAGGGCGAGTTCGCCGTGTTCGGGAACGACGGGATCAGGAGCCCGGAGACGGCAACCCAGCCCACGAAGAGGATGCCGAAGAAGAGCTTCGCGTTCGGGCCCGTGATCGAGCGGATCCAGCCGATCGAGCCGGTCTTGCGCTCCGGCGAGATCGCCGCTCGCAGGAAGATCGTCACGAAGGCGCCGGCGACGAGGATCGCCAGGCCGAACTGGATCGGGTACTGGATCGCGGTGACGAAGAGCTGCACCGGGCGCCTCCGCGCGGGGAGCGGGCGGGATGGACGGGCGGAGGATACCAGAGGGCAGGTTCCCCACGCGAGGGCCGTTGCGCCCCGGGGCTCCGTCCGCAGCGGCCGCCGACCGCGTGCCCGCCGACCTGGGAATCGGCACCCCCGCCAGCGCCGGGTTCGGGTGCATCATGAACGCGAACGCGCCGCCCCATGCGGGACCGCGCCTCCCGCAGCCGCCACACCCGGAGATTCCCGTCCATGAAGTCGATCCAGCTTGCCTGGCGCCCCGGGACCGCCCGTTTCGAGGCCACCGGACGCAGCGGCGCGCGCGTCGTGTTCGAGGCACCCGGCGAGCCCGACGGGGTCTCGCTCGACGCGGGCCTGCACGGCCCGGCGGCCGGCCCGAGTCCCGCCGAGCTGCTCCTTGTCGCGGGCGCGGGCTGCGCCGCGTGGGACCTCGTCGAGATCCTGCGCAAGAAGCGCCAGGACGTGACGACCATCGACGTGGCCGTCGACGGGGACCAGCAGCCCGATCCGCCCTGGACGTTCCGCCGTGTCGTCCTTCGTTTCACGGTTCGAGGGCGCGACCTGGATCGCGAGGCGGTGGACCGGGCCGTGGCGCTGTCGATCGACCGCTACTGCTCCGTGCTCTCGACCATCCGCGAGGCCGCGTCGGTCACCTGGACGACGATCCTCGAGGAGGAGCCCGTCGAACGCGAGGGGTGAGGCGTGACCGCGAATCGGCGCCACCGCCGGAGGCGTTGCCGCGGCTCGCGATGCGGGTGATCGACATCCGGCCGGCCGGCCCGGCCGAACCCATCCCGTGACCACCTTCGAGCGGCTCGGCCGATTCACCTACCGCCGCCGCTGGTGGGTGCTGGCCGCGTGGGCGCTCCTCGTCCTCGTCGCGATCCCGTTCGCGCCCCGGGCGCCCGGCGCGCTGCGGGCCGGCGGCTTTTCGCTCGACGACCTCGAGTCGGCGCGGGCGCGCGCGACCCTGGTGCAGGAGCTCGGCGCACCGCCGTCGGCGCTCGTCCTTGTCTACGAGGCGACGGGCGACGCGCTGGTGGGCGACCCCGCGTTCGAGGCCGCCGTTCGCGCCGCCACGTCCGGCGTCGCGGCCGCCCCGTACGTGCGGCAGGTCGCGAGCCACCTGCTGGCTCCCGTCCAGGTGTCCGCCGATCGGCGCGTCGCCTACGACGTGGTCCTGCTCGACATCGCGCCCGACGACTCGCCGGCCGCGCTGCCCGGAATCGAGGCGGTGCTGCGCACGGCGCCGGGCGTCACGGTGACGCTCGCGGGCGGGCCGGCGTTCTACGGCGACATCCAGAAGGTCTCGGAGGCCGACCTCCGCCGGGCGGAGCTCGTGAGCCTGCCGCTCGCCGCGATCGCGCTGCTGCTGGTCTTCGGCTCGGTGATCGCAGCCGGCGTCCCCCTCGTCATCGGCGGCGCCGCGGTCGTCACGGCGCTGGCCCTGATCTTCGGCCTCGCCAGCGTCACCCCGATGAGCATCTTCGTGCTCAACCTGGCCACGCTGCTCGGCCTGGGGCTCGGCGTGGACTACTCGCTGCTCATGCTGAGCCGCTTCCGCGAGGAGCTGGCGCGGCGCACGCCCGCGGGAACGCGCGCCGATGCCGAGGCGGTGGAGGCGGCCGTCCGCGTCACCGTGGCGACGGCCGGGCGGGCCGTCTTCTTCTCCGGGCTCACGGTCCTGCTCGGTCTCCTCGGCCTGGTCCTTTTCGAGTTCATGATCCTGCGCTCCGTCGGGATCGCCGGAGCGCTCGTGGTCGGGATCGCGGTCGCGGCCGCGCTCACGCTCCAGCCGGCGCTCCTCTCCGTCCTCGGGTCGCGGGTGGATGCGTTCGCGATCCGGAAGGTCCGGCCGGACCCCGGGTCGGATGGTGCCTGGGCACGGCTCGCCCGGCGCGTCATGCGGCATCCGTTGCGGGTCTTCTTCCCGACGCTCGCGGTGCTGCTCGTGCTCGGCACGCCCTTCCTCCACGTCCGGTTCAACGCCCCGGACGCGACGATCCTCCCGGAGAGCGTGCCGTCGCGCGCGTCGTACGAGACGCTGGTCCGGAGCTTCGGCGAAGGTGCCTTCGCCCCGCTGACGCTGGCCGTTCGGACGGATGGGCCGGCCACAAGCCCGGCGAACATCGCGCGGCTGTACGACTACTCGCGGCGCCTTGCCGCGGATCCGCGCGTCGCTCGCGTGGACAGCCTCGTGGACGTCGACCCGCGGATCAGCCTGCTCCAGTACCAGCTCCTGTACGCGAGCCCGGGCGGGCCGCCGGACCGGTTCACGGCGACCGCGCTGGCCGCGACCACGAAGGGAGACCTGACCGCCTTCACGGTCACGACCGGGTATGGACCCAACCGCGACGAGGCCCGCGCGCTCGTGCGCGACCTGCGCGATCCGGCGAGCCCGCTGGCGCCGCCGGCCGGCGTGCGCGTCTCGGTCGGGGGCGGGGCGGCCGACGTGAGCGACACCGTGAGCCGCATCGCGGCCGACTTTCCGAGGACGGGCCTCTTCATCGTGCTCACCACCTACCTGGTCCTCTTCCTGCTCCTCCGCTCCGTCTGGCTGCCGCTCAAGGCGATCATCATGAACACGCTCTCGATCACCGCAGCGTTCGGGGCGCTCGTGTGGGTCTTCCAGGATGGCAACCTGTCGCGGCTCCTGGGGTTCCAGCCGCTCGGATTCGTGGAGACGACGCTCCCGGTGATCCTGTTCTGCGTCCTGTTCGGCCTCTCGATGGACTACGAGGTCTTCCTCCTGACGCGCATGAAGGAGGCCTGGGAACGAACCGGCGACAACACGGAGGCCGTCGCGCAGGGTCTCGAGCGGAGCGGGCGCATCGTGACGTCAGCGGCGCTGATCGTCGTCGTCGTCGCCGGCTCGTTCGTCTTCGCGGACATCGTGCTGATCAAGGCGCTGGGCCTCGGCGTCGCGCTCGCGGTGGCGATCGACGCCACGGTCGTCCGCGCGCTCCTCGTCCCCGCCACGATGCGGCTCCTCGGGACGTGGAACTGGTGGCTGCCGGCCCGCCTCGCGCGGCTGCTCCAGGACCGGCTCCCGCGCACCGAGACGGAGCTGGAGGCCCGCTTCCGATGACAGCCCGCGTCGCACCCGCTCGCGCTCGCCGCCTGAGGGGGCGCAGCCTGCTCCGGGGGCGCGGACGCCTCCGCGGCCTGCTCCCGTGCCTGCTGGCGTTCGTCGTCGGGGCGTGCTCCGGCCCGGTGCTCGCGAACCCGCCGGCGGCACGGCCGAGCGCGGCGCCGCGCACCCCGACGCCCTCGGCCCCGGCCGACCCGCGGGCGGTGGTCCTGCCGCGCGACGACGGCCCGCACGACCGCCTGACCGAGTGGTGGTACTACACGGGGCACCTCGCCGCCGCGGACGGACGGACGTTCGGCTTCGAGTACGTCGTCTTCCGCGCCGAACGGGGCGGCTTCCCCGTCAGCTGGGCGAGCCATCTCGCGGTCACCGACGAGGCCGGGCAGCGCTTCGCGTACGGCCAGCGGAGCGAGATCGGTCCCCAGGTGGATCATTCGCCGCGCGATTCGAACGGCGCGCCCGGCGGCTTCGCGCTGGCGCTCACCGGGGTCGATCCGGCCCGACCCGCGACCCAGGCGAACGTGGCATGGACGATGACGGGATCGGGCGGCCGTGACACGCTGTCGGCAGTGGTCGGCCCCGCGGAGGCTGCCGCGACGACCATGCGGAACGGCTTCGGCCTGCAGCTGGACCTCGCCCCGCTCGCCCCGCCTGCCCTCCACGGTCGCAATGGCTGGGTGGACTTCGGTGGCGCCGGCGGCTCGTACTACTACTCGCGGACGCGGATGACCGCGGCCGGCACGCTCGTGGTGGACGGCGAGCGCCTGGCCGTGACCGGCACCGCCTGGTTCGACCACCAGTGGGGCGACTTCATCGCGGTGGGAGGCGGCGGCTGGGACTGGTTCGCGGTGAACCTTGCCGACGGGACCGACCTGACCGTGTCGCTGGTCCGGAGCGCAGATGGCAGCTACCCCCTCGTGTACGGCACGCTCGTCCTCCCCGACGGGACGGCGCGGCCGGTCGCCCGCGACGAGATCTCCGTCGACGCCCTGGGCAGCTGGACGAGCGCGAAGACCGGCGCCACGTATCCGTCGGGCTGGCGCGTCCGGGTCGCGGGGGCCGCCCTCGACGTGACCGTGACGCCGACCGTGCGCGACCAGGAGCTGGATACGCGGGCGACGACCGGCGTCGTCTACTGGGAGGGCTCCGAGACGGTGACAGGAACCCAAGCCGGCCGGTCCGTGGCCGGACGCGGCTACGTCGAGCTCACCGGCTACGCCAACGGCCTGCCGACCACCCCGTGACACGGCGGCCGGAAGCGCTCCCCAGGCGATCCCGGGGCCACGCTCGGATTACGCGGCCCTCGATCCGAGAAGGACGAGGAGTCCCGCCAGCGCCAGCGCGGCGAATCCCGCGATCGCCACCCGATTCCGTCGAGCGATGCGTCCGTAAACGATGAGGATCGCCGCGACGACCGCCAGCATGAAGGCGAAGCTCGGCATATCAGTCTGTCTCGCCTTCGTTGACGGTTCCGGCCAGGGCGCCGAGGCGTGCCGTCGCCGCTCGTCGCGCGTCCTGCGCCAGGAGAAGGTCGGTTCGATCACTACCTTCTCAGGAGGAAGAGGGCGCCTGCGACGACGAGCACCGCGATTCCGGCGAAGAAGGCCCAGTCGCCCCACCAGAGGTCGCGGTTGACCCGGCCGACCAGGATGAGGACCGCGGAGACCACCGCCATCAGGGTCAGGAATGGGTGAGCCCTCACACGAGGCGGCATCTGATTCCTCCTTCGATCGCTACGGCCCGATAGGGCACGAACATGCTGCACCTACCCACGAGCGTTACCACGGAACGCATCCATGAACCGCACCCGTGTGCCGATGCGCATGGCTGCGTTGGTGTACATGCGGCCGGCCAGCCAGGTGAGGCCGACGATGGATGCGATGGTCAGCGCAGCGGCCAGGCCGACCTGCCAGACCGGCACGTCGCTCGACGCCATCCGCACCGCCATGAGGATCGGGGCGAACGGCGGAAGCAACGAGCACACCGTGGCCAGGGGGCCACTCGGATTCGGCAGCGCGGCGTACACGAGCAGGTACCCCGCGATCTGGAGGATCGACATGGGCGCGATGGCGCTCTGGACCTCCTCCTGGCGCGAGACGAGGGCGGCGACGGCGGAGTAGGCCGTGGCGTAGAAGAGGAAGCCGAGCACGAACCAGAACAGGTCGCCCAGGATCCCGGCCACCCCCAGGGCCGGGATGGCGGCGACATTGGTCACCTGGACCGCGACGAGCGCGGCCGCGCCCACGATCGTGAGCTGCAGGAGGCCGACGAGGCCGATCCCGATGACCTTGCCCGCGAGCAGGCGGCTCGGCCGGATCGTGGCGAGCAGGATCTCCATGATCCGCGTCGCCTTCTCCTCGACCACGCCCTGGGCCACCTGGCTGCCGTAGATCCCGAGCGCGATCCAGAGGAGGATGCCGACGGCCAGGCCGGCGATCAGGTTCTGGTTCTCCTTGGGCGTGCTGGGCTGGAGGATCTGGACCGGGACCAGGGCCATGGCCGAGGTGACGGCCGCCGGCGGGAGGCCCGCCTCCGAAAGACGCGCGGACTCCGCGGCCAGGTAGAGGGCGGAGTCGACGTTCGATGGGATCGCAACCTTCACCACGGCCGTCGGCGCGGTCGACGACCCGGTCACGAGCACGTCGAGCGTGCCCGCCGTTACCTGCGCCTTCCCGACGGTGACGTCGGCGATGTCGCTGACCGTGACGCTGGCCCCCAGGGACCCGGCCGTTGCCGTGAACGAGTGCGCGAGCGCCTGCGACCCGCCGCTGAAACCGACCCGCACCGGCGTGGTCCTGCCGGCGAGCAGCGACGCCGCGACGATGCCGACCACGACGAGGACC